>NZ_JANLGL010000007.1:0-66117 GCF_024655625.1 Pseudomonas sp. 18.1.10 | reverse complement strand
AATACTAATTGCCCGTGAGGCTTGACCATATAACACCCAAGCAATTTGACTACTCGAAAGAGCATCAGATTGCGGTGTGTGAAGACGATAGAACCGAAAGTTCGATCTCACAAAACACCGAAGCTATCACATACCCAATTTGCTGAAGCGAGACCAACAGGTCACGACTCAGTACCCGAATTTCTTGACGACCATAGAGCATTGGAACCACCTGATCCCATCCCGAACTCAGCAGTGAAACGATGCATCGCCGATGGTAGTGTGGGGTTTCCCCATGTGAGAGTAGGTCATCGTCAAGATTAAATTCCGAAACCCCATTTGCGAAAGCAGATGGGGTTTTGTTTTGGGCGCGAGAAAAGCAGGCTGCGCGGTGCTAGACAGTGCCCGCGTGGGTGCTAAATCTTAGGCTTTCTATGCAATGACCCAGCGCATGGCTATCATGCCTGCCTCATTGTGAGGCGATACTTGCATGTTGACGTTGTTAGAACTTCTGAAAGATGGCCGATTCCACTCTGGAGAGGCGCTAGGCGCTGCCCTGGGTGTTAGCCGCAGTGCTGTCTGGAAGCAGCTCCAGCACCTTGAGGCGGAATTGAGTTTGCCTATCCATAAGGTGCGTGGAAAGGGGTACCAGCTGGCGTCTCCGCTGGTGTTCTTAAGTGCTGAAGAAATTGCACTGAGGGCGCCTTCCTTGGGTTGGCCCATCCATATATCCGATTCTATTGATTCCACCAATGCTGAAGCTTTGCGATTGGTTGCTACCGAATACCCAGCTCCGTTTCTAGTGCTCGCGGAGCAGCAAACAGCGGGGAGAGGTAGGCGAGGCAGGGCATGGGTCAGTCCGTATGCGCAGAATGTGTATTACAGCCTCGTATTACGCATTGAGGATGGTCTGCGGCAGTTGGAAGGATTGAGCCTGGTTGTCGGTTTGGCGGTCATGCAGGCACTACGCGAGTCGGGTGTGCAGGGTGCTGCCTTGAAGTGGCCGAACGATGTCTTGGTTGGTCAGCAGAAAATTGCTGGCATCTTGTTGGAGTTAGTGGGTGATCCTGCAGATATTTGCCACGTAGTCCTGGGTATAGGCATTAATGTGAATATGCAGAAATCCGATGCTATAGACCAGCAGTGGACGTCAGTACAGCTCCAGACGGGCGCTCCAGTTGATCGTAATTTGTTGGTCGCAAGACTGGGGCAGCAGTTGCTGGGTCATCTGGAGCGGCACAAAGCCGGTGGGTTTGCTGCGCTTCAGGGGGAGTGGGAGCGCAATCATGCGTGGCAAGGGCGGACGGTTTCCCTCATTGCCGGCGTCAATCAGGTTGATGGTGTGGTGCTGGGTGTCGATCACCAGGGCGCCTTGCGCTTGAATGTTGATGGTGTTGAAAAAATCTACAGCGGTGGTGAGTTAAGCCTGAGGTTGCGTGATGATTCTTGAGCTCGACTGTGGCAATAGCTTTATCAAGTGGCGGGTGCTTGATTCGAACTGGTCGGCGGCCTCCGCGGAAGGTGTCGTTGGCTCGGATATAGCTTTGATTGAAAGCCTGGTGGCCGTTCCTGGCTTGCTGCTCACGCGCTGTCGGCTGGTGAGTGTCCGGGCGCAGGAGGAGACCGGTAAGCTGGTACAGGCTCTGGAAGGGGCTTTTGGTGTTGTTGTCTCTTGTGCCTCCCCTGCACGAGAAATGGCCGGCGTACGCAACGGCTATGAAGATTTCGAGCGTCTGGGTCTCGATCGTTGGCTGGCGATGCTGGGTGGATTCAAGTTGGCGTCAGGTGCTTGTCTGGTGCTTGATTTTGGTACGGCGGCTACAGCGGATTTTATTGGTGCTGATGGCGAGCACCTGGGAGGGTTCATTTGCCCTGGTATGCCTCTTATGCGTAATCAATTGCGCACGCACACCCGCAAGATACGCTACGACGATGCCGCCGCTGAGCAAGCGCTGGAGCGTCTCTCACCAGGTCGTACTACCGTAGAGGCGGTCGAGCGTGGCTGTACGCTGATGCTCAGAGGGTTTGTACTGACTCAGCTCGAGCTGGCCCGAAGCTACTGGGGCGACAGTTTCACGGTGTTCCTTACCGGGGGGGATGCTGATTTGGTTTTGGACGCTGTGCCGCAGGCGCGCCTCGTTCCTGATCTGGTTTTCGTCGGTTTGGCGATGGCATGCCCTTTGTCTTGAGGTGTTTATGCGTTGGCTGTTTCTACTTTTACTCGTCCTCAACGCCTTCTATTACGTATGGCATCAGCAGGAGGCGCCGCTGCGCGCCAAGGATGTAACGCCCTTGAGCCTCTATCGGGGTTCTCAGCAGGATATTCGCTTGCTGAGCGAGTCTTCGGATGCGATTGCCAGAAGGGAGCGGGCAAAAGCCTCTGATCCACAAAATACGTGTTTGTACATAGGAGGTTTTGTTGATCCGCACCAGGCGCAGTCCGTAGAGCAACGCCTGACCAGCCTGGATATAAAGGTCAAGGTGCAACTGCTGAACTCTCCTGAGGCCTCCGGCTACTGGCTTCGCGTAGCGCCTGAAAGCCGACGCCTGGCTGAAGATCTGCCCTTTGAAAACCTTGCTAAGGAATTCAATGAGTTAAAACATAAAATAATGTTGTGCGAAGGCGTTGCAACTCTCGAATAGTTTGCATAGAATGGCGCCCGCTTCGCAGTGAAGACCTTTACGGTCTACAGCGTGAAGCGAGCGTCAATGCAGCTAACCTCATATTTTTAAATGAGAAAATGCTTGACAGAAGGCCGGCGTGATGTAGAATGCCGGCTCGCTTAGGAGGGGTTCCCGAGCGGCCAAAGGGATCAGACTGTAAATCTGACGTCTACGACTTCGAAGGTTCGAATCCTTCCCCCTCCACCATTTTTAGCGTGAGCTGCAAGCTCCGCGGGTATAGTTTAGTGGTAGAACCTCAGCCTTCCAAGCTGATGATGCGGGTTCGATTCCCGCTACCCGCTCCAAGTTTGCAGGTTGTGCAATGTGTTTCGCTCTTGTAGCTCAGTTGGTAGAGCACACCCTTGGTAAGGGTGAGGTCAGCGGTTCAAATCCGCTCAAGAGCTCCATATAACAAGGCAGATATGAAAATATCTGCCTTTGTTTTAACAGCTGCCTCGGCTTGATTCTGGTTTTTCTGGCGCTTATGTCAGGTGGTTTCAAGTCTGTTGGGGTTGGTTGTTGTAAAGTCTTTTTCAGGCCTGCATAATGGTCGGCCTGATTTTGTTTTAGGTCAGTAGCTCAATTGGCAGAGCGACGGTCTCCAAAACCGTAGGTTGGGGGTTCGATTCCCTCCTGACCTGCCAGATTCACGTGGTGTGTCTGGCTTTCTTTTCACAGGATCTTCATAGATGACTCCTAAGGCTGAAGCTCAAAGCTCTCGTTTCGATCTGGTCAAGTGGCTCGCTGTAGTTGCCTTGGTGGTCGTAGGCGTTGTTGGCAATCAGTACTATTCTGCTTCGCCGATCCTGTACCGCGTACTCGCCTTGCTTGCCCTTGCTGCTGTAGCTGCCTTTGTAGGCCTGCAGACTGCTAAAGGCAAGTCTTTCGCGGTCCTGGTAAAGGAAGCTCGCACCGAAATTCGTAAAGTCGTTTGGCCGACTCGCCAAGAAACCACGCAGACCACATTGATTGTCGTGGCTGTTGTTCTGGTTATGGCGTTGCTGTTGTGGGGGCTCGATTCCCTGCTCGGCTGGCTTGTTTCCTTGATTGTTGGCTAAGGGTGTCCCGTGGCTAAGCGTTGGTACGTTGTGCATGCTTACTCGGGTTACGAGAAGCATGTTATGCGCTCTTTGCTAGAGCGCGTAAAGCTGGCAGGCATGGAAGATGGCTTCGGCGAAATTCTGGTTCCCACTGAAGAAGTGGTTGAAATGCGGAATGGGCAGAAGCGTAAAAGCGAACGCAAGTTCTTCCCTGGCTACGTGCTGGTTCAGATGGACATGAATGAAGGTACTTGGCACTTAGTCAAAGATACCCCTCGTGTCATGGGCTTCATTGGCGGAACCGCTGATAAGCCTGCTCCTATCACTGACAAAGAGGCAGAAGCAATTCTGCGTCGCGTTGCTGATGGTAGCGACAAGCCTAAGCCGAAGACGTTGTTCGAGCCGGGTGAGGTTGTTCGTGTCACAGATGGTCCGTTTGCTGATTTCAACGGTACTGTCGAAGAAGTTAACTACGAAAAGAGCCGGATCCAAGTGGCGGTGCTCATTTTCGGTCGCTCTACTCCGGTAGAGCTGGAATTCAGCCAGGTCGAGAAGGTCTAGCTGAACAAGCATCCCAACCCCACAGCCTTAGGCTGTGGGGTTTTGTCGTCACTGGGATAAACGCGCAAGTAACCGGGGAGCCTTTCGAGGCGCTTGAACCCGTAATTGGAGTGCCTCATGGCCAAGAAGATTACCGCTTACATCAAGCTGCAAGTGAAGGCCGCTCAGGCCAACCCAAGCCCACCCGTCGGTCCAGCTCTGGGTCAGCACGGCGTGAACATCATGGAATTCTGCAAGGCCTTCAACGCCCGTACTCAGGGTATTGAGCCAGGTCTGCCGACTCCAGTGATCATCACTGTATACAGCGACCGTAGCTTCACCTTCGAAACCAAGTCGACCCCGGCTTCGGTTCTGTTGAAGAAAGCTGCTGGTCTGACTAGCGGTTCCGCTCGTCCTAACACCGTTAAAGTCGGCACTGTAACTCGTGCTCAGCTGGAAGAAATCGCGAAAACCAAAAACGCGGATCTGACTGCAGCTGATATGGATGCAGCCGTGCGTACCATCGCCGGTTCTGCTCGTAGCATGGGCCTTAACGTGGAGGGTGTGTAATGGCTAAGCTGACCAAGCGCCAAAAGGCTATCGCCGGCAAAATCGAAGCAGGCAAGTCCTACAACTTTGTAGACGCTGCTGCCCTGCTGACCGAGCTGTCGACTGTCAAGTTCAGCGAGTCTGTTGACGTTGCTGTAAACCTGGGTGTTGACCCACGTAAATCCGACCAGGTCGTTCGTAGCGCTACTGTGCTGCCACACGGTACTGGCAAGACTGTACGTGTAGCTGTCTTCACCCAAGGCCCGGCAGCAGAAGCTGCTCTGGCCGCCGGCGCTGACCGCGTTGGCATGGACGACCTGGCTGCCGAAATGAAAGGCGGCGACCTGAACTATGACGTAGTTATTGCTTCCCCGGATGCAATGCGCGTTGTAGGTCAGTTGGGTCAGATCCTCGGTCCACGCGGCCTGATGCCTAACCCTAAAGTCGGCACCGTAACTCCAGACGTAGCTACCGCGGTTAAAAACGCCAAGGCTGGTCAGGTTCGTTATCGCACCGACAAAAACGGCATCATTCACACCTCCGTTGGCAAAGTCGGCTTCGATGCCGTCAAGCTGAAGGAAAACGTTGAAGCCCTGATCGCTGATCTGAAGCGTATCAAGCCAGCTTCCTCGAAAGGTATCTACGTCAAGCGCGTTACCCTGAGCACCACTATGGGCCCAGGTCTGGTCATCGACCAAGGCTCGCTGGACGTATAAGACACAAATTGGTGCGAGAGATCGCGCCAATTGAAAAAATTGGGGTCCCTGCCTGGCGGGGGCTATCCAAGACCGTAGGCGACGCAAGTCTTAAACCATCAAGCCTACGCAGATGGTGCTCCCGGTTCCTTACCGAATCAGACACCAAAACGACATCCGGCTCCGGCCAGATGAAACGGTAACAAGCAGGAGTTAAACCCGTGGCAATTAATCTCGAAGACAAGAAGGCCATCGTCGCTGAAGTCAACGAGGCTGCCAAAGCTGCTCTGTCCGCTGTCGTGGCTGATGCCCGTGGTGTGACAGTAGGCGCTATGACCGGACTCCGTAAAGAGGCTCGTGAAGCTGGCGTTTACGTACGTGTTGTACGTAACACTCTGCTCAAGCGCGCTGTTGCTGACACTGAATACAGTGTTCTCAACGACGTGTTCACTGGCCCGACTCTGATCGCGTTCTCCAAAGAACATCCAGGCGCTGCTGCCCGTTTGTTCAAGGAATTCGCCAAGAGTCAGGATAAGTTCGAGATCAAGGCAGCTGCGTTCGAGGGCAAGTTCCTCGCAGCTAACCAAATCGACGTACTGGCAACACTGCCGACCCGCGACGAAGCCATTTCGCAGCTGATGAGCGTGATTCAAGGCGCTACCAGCAAGCTGGCTCGTACTCTGGCCGCAGTTCGCGAGCAAAAAGAAGCCGCCGCAGCCTAAGGCTGATCGATTTCTCTCGCGTATTTTTGTTTATTTCGATGGCCGTGTAGGCCGTCCCCCAATTCAGGAAATACAGCAATGTCTATCTCCCAAGACGATATCCTCAACGCCGTAGCTGAAATGTCGGTTCTGCAGGTTGTTGAGCTGATCAAAGCTTTCGAAGAAAAATTCGGCGTTTCCGCTGCCGCTGCTTCCGCTGGCCCAGCTGCTGCTGCTGCCGTTGTTGAAGAGCAAACCGAATTCAACGTCATGCTGACCGAAGCTGGCGAGAAGAAAGTAAACGTGATCAAGGCAGTACGTGAACTGACCGGTCTGGGCCTGAAAGAAGCCAAGGCTGTAGTTGACGGCGCTCCTGCCGTGGTTCTGGAAGCTGTGTCGAAAGACGCCGCTGACAAAGCCAAAGCTACTCTGGAAGAAGCAGGCGCTAAAGTCGAGCTGAAGTAAGCATCGACCTTGCGTCTCCAGCCCAAGCGTTAAGCTGAAGGCTGATGGCTGGTGGCTCTTGCCACCGGCCTTTTTCCGTTCTTGGCTGCCGACTAGGTCGCCGCCATTAACGCGCTGTAGCCACCCGAAGCGGTGGTGCAAACCAAGGGGTTTGCAAGATTTTCTGGCTGCTCCCGTCGGAGGGGCCAAACAAGCAGGTGACCAAGCTGGGGAACGCTGATGGCTTACTCATATACTGAGAAAAAACGTATCCGCAAGGACTTTAGCAAGTTGCCGGACGTCATGGATGTCCCGTACCTTCTGGCTATCCAGCTGGATTCGTATCGTGAATTCTTGCAGGCGGGAGCGACCAAAGATCAGTTCCGCGACGTGGGCCTGCATGCGGCCTTCAAATCCGTTTTCCCGATCATCAGCTACTCCGGCAATGCTGCGCTGGAGTACGTGGGTTATCGCCTGGGCGAACCGGCATTTGATGTCAAAGAATGCGTGTTGCGCGGTGTTACGTACGCCGTACCTTTGCGGGTAAAAGTCCGTCTGATCATTTTCGACAAAGAATCGTCGAACAAAGCGATCAAGGACATCAAAGAGCAAGAAGTCTACATGGGCGAAATCCCACTGATGACTGAAAACGGTACCTTCGTAATCAACGGTACCGAGCGTGTAATCGTTTCCCAGCTGCACCGTTCCCCGGGCGTGTTCTTCGACCACGACCGCGGCAAGACGCACAGCTCCGGTAAACTCCTGTACTCCGCGCGGATCATTCCGTACCGCGGTTCGTGGTTGGACTTCGAGTTCGACCCGAAAGACTGCGTGTTCGTGCGTATCGACCGTCGTCGCAAGCTGCCGGCCTCGGTACTGCTGCGCGCGCTCGGCTATACCACTGAGCAAGTGCTGGACGCTTTCTACACCACCAACGTATTCAGCCTGAAGGATGAAACCCTCAAGCTGGAGCTGATCGCTTCGCGTCTGCGTGGTGAAATTGCTGTCCTGGACATCCAGGATGAAAACGGCAAGGTGATTGTTGAGGCTGGCCGTCGTATTACTGCGCGCCACATCAACCAGATCGAAAAAGCCGGTATCAAAGAGCTGGAAGTGCCTCTGGACTACGTCCTGGGTCGCACCACCGCCAAGGTTATCGTTCACCCGGCAACAGGCGAAATCCTGGCCGAGTGCAACACCGAGCTGAACACCGAGATCCTGGCGAAAATCGCCAAGGCCCAGGTTGTACGCATCGAGACCCTGTACACCAACGATATCGACTGCGGTCCGTTCGTCTCCGACACGCTGAAGATCGACTCCACCAGCAACCAATTGGAAGCGCTGGTCGAGATCTATCGCATGATGCGTCCTGGCGAGCCACCAACCAAAGACGCTGCCGAGACCCTGTTCAACAACCTGTTCTTCAGCCCTGAGCGCTATGACCTGTCTGCGGTCGGCCGGATGAAGTTCAACCGTCGTATCGGTCGTACCGAGATCGAAGGTTCGGGCGTGCTGTGCAAGGAAGATATCGTCGCGGTACTGAAGACCCTGGTCGACATCCGTAACGGTAAAGGCATCGTCGATGACATCGACCACCTGGGTAACCGTCGTGTTCGCTGCGTAGGCGAAATGGCCGAGAACCAGTTCCGCGTTGGCCTGGTACGTGTTGAGCGTGCGGTCAAAGAGCGTCTGTCGATGGCTGAAAGCGAAGGCCTGATGCCGCAAGACCTGATCAACGCCAAGCCAGTGGCTGCGGCGGTGAAAGAGTTCTTCGGTTCCAGCCAGCTCTCGCAGTTCATGGACCAGAACAACCCGCTCTCCGAGATCACCCACAAGCGCCGTGTTTCTGCACTGGGCCCGGGCGGTCTGACCCGTGAGCGTGCTGGCTTTGAAGTTCGTGACGTACACCCGACGCACTACGGTCGTGTTTGCCCGATCGAAACGCCGGAAGGTCCGAACATCGGCCTGATCAACTCCCTGGCTGCCTATGCGCGCACCAACCAGTACGGCTTCCTCGAGAGCCCGTACCGTGTGGTGAAAGACGCCCTGGTCACCGACGAGATCGTGTTCCTGTCCGCCATCGAAGAAGCTGATCACGTGATCGCTCAGGCTTCGGCCACGATGAACGACAAGAAAGTGCTGGTCGACGAGCTGGTAGCTGTTCGTCACTTGAACGAGTTCACCGTTAAGGCGCCGGAAGACGTCACCTTGATGGACGTTTCGCCGAAGCAGGTAGTTTCGGTCGCTGCGTCGCTGATCCCGTTCCTGGAGCACGATGACGCCAACCGTGCGTTGATGGGTTCCAACATGCAGCGTCAAGCTGTACCGACCCTGCGCGCTGACAAGCCGCTGGTAGGTACCGGCATGGAGCGTAACGTAGCCCGTGACTCCGGCGTTTGCGTCGTGGCTCGTCGTGGCGGCGTGATCGACTCCGTTGATGCCAGCCGTATCGTGGTTCGTGTTGCCGATGACGAAGTTGAAACTGGCGAAGCCGGTGTCGACATCTACAACCTGACCAAATACACCCGCTCGAACCAGAACACCTGCATCAACCAGCGTCCGCTGGTGAGCAAGGGTGATCGCGTTCAGCGTAGCGACATCATGGCCGACGGCCCGTCCACCGATATGGGTGAGCTGGCTCTGGGTCAGAACATGCGCATCGCGTTCATGGCATGGAACGGCTTCAACTTCGAAGACTCCATCTGCCTGTCCGAGCGTGTGGTTCAAGAAGACCGCTTCACCACGATCCACATCCAGGAACTGACCTGTGTGGCACGTGACACCAAGCTTGGGCCTGAGGAAATCACTGCAGACATCCCGAACGTGGGTGAAGCTGCACTGAACAAGCTGGACGAAGCCGGTATCGTTTACGTAGGTGCTGAAGTAGGTGCAGGCGACATCCTGGTTGGTAAGGTCACTCCGAAAGGCGAGACCCAACTGACTCCGGAAGAAAAACTGCTGCGTGCCATCTTCGGTGAAAAAGCCAGCGACGTTAAAGACACTTCCCTGCGTGTACCTACCGGTACCAAAGGTACTGTCATCGACGTACAGGTCTTCACCCGTGACGGCGTTGAGCGTGATGCTCGTGCACTGTCCATCGAGAAGACCCAGCTCGACGAGATCCGCAAGGACCTGAACGAAGAGTTCCGTATCGTTGAAGGCGCGACCTTCGAACGTCTGCGTTCCGCTCTGGTAGGCCACAAGGCTGAAGGCGGCGCAGGTCTGAAGAAAGGTCAGGACATCACCGACGAAATCCTCGACGGTCTTGAGCACGGCCAGTGGTTCAAACTGCGCATGGCTGAAGATGCTCTGAACGAGCAGCTCGAGAAGGCCCAGGCCTACATCGTTGATCGCCGCCGTCTGCTGGACGACAAGTTCGAAGACAAGAAGCGCAAACTGCAGCAGGGCGATGACCTGGCTCCAGGCGTGCTGAAAATCGTCAAGGTTTACCTGGCAATCCGTCGCCGCATCCAGCCGGGCGACAAGATGGCCGGTCGTCACGGTAACAAAGGTGTGGTCTCCGTGATCATGCCGGTTGAAGACATGCCGCACGATGCCAATGGCACCCCGGTCGACGTCGTCCTCAACCCGCTGGGCGTACCTTCGCGTATGAACGTTGGTCAGATCCTTGAAACCCACCTGGGCCTCGCGGCCAAAGGTCTGGGCGAGAAGATCAACCGTATGATCGAAGAGCAACGCAAGGTCGCTGACCTGCGTAAGTTCCTGCACGAGATCTACAACGAGATCGGCGGTCGCAACGAAGAGCTGGACACCTTCTCCGACCAGGAAATCCTGGATCTGGCGAAGAACCTGCGCGGCGGCGTTCCAATGGCTACCCCGGTATTCGACGGTGCCAAGGAAAGCGAAATCAAGGCCATGCTGAAACTGGCAGACCTGCCAGAAAGCGGCCAGATGCAGCTGTTCGACGGCCGTACCGGCAACAAGTTCGAGCGCCCGGTTACTGTTGGCTACATGTACATGCTGAAGCTGAACCACTTGGTAGACGACAAGATGCACGCTCGTTCTACCGGTTCGTACAGCCTGGTTACCCAGCAGCCGCTGGGTGGTAAGGCTCAGTTCGGTGGTCAGCGTTTCGGGGAGATGGAGGTCTGGGCACTGGAAGCATACGGTGCTGCTTACACTCTGCAAGAAATGCTCACAGTGAAGTCGGACGATGTGAACGGTCGGACCAAGATGTACAAAAACATCGTGGACGGCGATCACCGTATGGAGCCGGGCATGCCCGAGTCCTTCAACGTGTTGATCAAAGAAATTCGTTCCCTCGGCATCGATATCGATCTGGAAACCGAATAACACGTGACGCGAATCGAGAGCGGGGCTGTTTAGCCCGCTCTCTGCTCCGCCAGGAGGAAAGGCCTTGAAAGACCTACTGAATTTGCTGAAAAACCAGGGTCAAGTCGAAGAGTTCGACGCCATCCGTATTGGATTGGCATCGCCTGAGATGATCCGTTCGTGGTCGTTCGGTGAAGTTAAAAAGCCGGAAACCATCAACTACCGTACGTTCAAACCTGAGCGTGACGGCCTGTTCTGCGCCAAGATCTTTGGCCCGGTAAAGGATTACGAGTGCCTGTGCGGTAAGTACAAGCGCTTGAAGCACCGTGGTGTGATCTGCGAGAAGTGCGGCGTTGAAGTTGCGCTGGCCAAAGTTCGTCGTGAGCGCATGGCGCACATCGAACTGGCTTCGCCGGTTGCCCACATCTGGTTCCTGAAATCGCTGCCGTCCCGTATCGGCTTGCTGATGGACATGACCCTGCGTGATATCGAACGCGTTCTCTACTTCGAGAGCTATGTCGTTATCGATCCAGGCATGACCACCCTTGAAAAAGGTCAGCTGCTGAACGACGAGCAGTACTTCGAAGCGCTGGAAGAGTTCGGCGACGATTTCGATGCCCGCATGGGTGCCGAAGCTGTCCGCGAGCTGCTGCACGCTATCGACCTGGAGCACGAGATTGGCCGCCTGCGCGAAGAAATTCCGCAAACCAACTCCGAAACCAAGATCAAGAAACTGTCCAAGCGTCTGAAGTTGATGGAAGCCTTCCAGGGTTCCGGCAACTTGCCAGAGTGGATGGTGCTGACCGTTCTGCCGGTTCTGCCGCCAGACCTGCGTCCGCTGGTACCGTTGGACGGTGGTCGTTTCGCGACGTCCGACCTCAACGACCTGTACCGCCGCGTGATCAACCGTAACAACCGCTTGAAGCGCCTGCTCGATCTGTCCGCTCCGGACATCATCGTGCGCAACGAAAAGCGTATGTTGCAAGAAGCTGTCGATGCCTTGCTCGACAACGGTCGTCGTGGCCGCGCTATCACCGGTTCCAACAAGCGTCCTCTGAAATCCCTGGCTGACATGATCAAGGGTAAGCAAGGTCGTTTCCGTCAGAACTTGCTCGGTAAGCGTGTTGACTACTCCGGTCGTTCGGTAATTACCGTAGGCCCGACCCTGCGTCTGCACCAGTGCGGTCTGCCTAAGAAGATGGCACTTGAGCTGTTCAAGCCATTCATCTTCGGCAAGCTGGAAATGCGCGGTCTCGCGACCACCATCAAAGCGGCCAAGAAAATGGTCGAGCGCGAACTGCCAGAGGTTTGGGACGTTCTCGCTGAAGTGATCCGCGAACACCCGGTTCTCCTCAACCGTGCACCGACCCTTCACCGTCTGGGTATCCAGGCGTTTGAACCGGTACTGATCGAAGGTAAGGCTATCCAGCTGCACCCTCTGGTCTGTGCTGCGTACAACGCCGACTTCGACGGCGACCAAATGGCCGTGCACGTACCGCTGACACTGGAAGCCCAGTTGGAAGCGCGTGCGTTGATGATGTCGACCAACAACATTCTGTCGCCAGCCAACGGTGAGCCAATCATCGTTCCGTCGCAGGACGTTGTATTGGGTCTGTACTACATGACTCGTGAAGCGATCAACGCCAAGGGCGAAGGTCGTGTGTTCGCTGACCTGCAAGAAGTTGACCGTGTGTTCCGTGCCGGCGAAGCCGCACTGCACGCCAAGGTCAAAGTGCGGATCAACGAAACCGTCAACGACCGTGATGGCGGCAGCGTGAGCGGCACCCGTATCGTCGACACTACCGTCGGCCGTGCGTTGCTGTATCAAGTTGTGCCAAAAGGTCTGTCGTACGACGTCGTCAACCTGCCGATGAAGAAAAAGGCGATCTCCAAGCTGATCAACCAGTGCTACCGCGTGGTTGGTTTGAAAGAGACCGTGATCTTCGCTGACCAGTTGATGTACACCGGTTTTGCCTATTCGACCATTTCCGGCGTTTCCATCGGTGTTAACGACTTCGTTATCCCGGATGAAAAAGCCCAGATCATCGGTGCTGCTACCGATGAAGTGAAAGAGATCGAAAGCCAGTACGCCTCCGGCCTGGTAACCCAGGGCGAGAAGTACAACAAAGTGATCGACCTTTGGTCGAAGGCGAACGACGAAGTTTCCAAGGCGATGATGGCCAACCTCTCGAAAGAGAAGGTTATCGACCGTCACGGCGTGGAAGTCGATCAAGAGTCCTTCAACTCGATGTACATGATGGCCGACTCGGGCGCACGGGGTTCTGCTGCGCAGATCCGTCAGCTCGCCGGTATGCGTGGCCTGATGGCCAAGCCGGACGGTTCCATCATCGAAACGCCGATTACTGCGAACTTCCGTGAAGGTTTGAGCGTACTTCAGTACTTCATCTCCACTCACGGTGCTCGTAAGGGTCTTGCGGATACCGCGTTGAAAACCGCTAACTCGGGTTACCTGACTCGTCGTCTGGTAGACGTTGCACAAGATCTGGTTGTAACAGAGATCGACTGCGGCACCGAGCACGGCCTGTTGATGACTCCGCACATTGAAGGCGGTGACGTTGTAGAGCCGTTGGGTGAGCGCGTACTGGGTCGAGTGATCGCCCGTGACGTATTCAAGCCAGGCACCGAAGAAATCATCGTTCCTGCCGGTACTCTGGTAGACGAGAAGTGGGTCGAGTTCATCGAACTCAACAGCATCGACGAAGTGATCGTTCGCTCGCCGATCAGCTGCGAAACCCGCTACGGCATTTGCGCCAAGTGCTACGGCCGTGACTTGGCTCGTGGTCACCAGGTGAACATCGGTGAAGCGGTCGGCGTTATCGCTGCCCAGTCCATCGGTGAGCCGGGTACCCAGTTGACCATGCGTACGTTCCACATTGGTGGTGCGGCAAGCCGGACCTCCGCAGCTGACAGCGTTCAGGTGAAGAATGGCGGTACCGTCCGTCTGCACAACCTGAAGCACGTTGAGCGAGTGGATGGCCACCTGGTTGCTGTGTCCCGTTCCGGTGAGCTGGCAATCGCTGATGACTACGGTCGTGAGCGTGAGCGTTACAAGCTGCCGTACGGTGCTGTGATTTCGGTTAAAGAAGGTGACAAGGTCGACGCTGGCGCAATCGTGGCCAAGTGGGATCCGCACACTCACCCAATCGTTACCGAAATGAAAGGTACCGTGACCTACGTGGGCATGGAAGAAGGCATCACGATCAAGCGTCAGACTGACGAATTGACCGGTATGACCAACATTGAAGTACTCGACGCGAAAGATCGTCCAGCTGCCGGTAAAGACATCCGTCCTGCCGTGAAGATGGTCGACGACAACGGCAAGGACTTGTTGCTGCCAGGCACTGACGTAATCGCTCAGTACTTCCTGCCAGCCAACGCCCTGGTCGGTGTAGCGGATGGTGCGAAGATCGCGATCGGTGATGTTATCGCGCGTATCCCGCAAGAAACTTCGAAAACTCGAGACATCACCGGTGGTCTGCCGCGTGTTGCCGACTTGTTCGAAGCTCGTCGTCCGAAAGAAGCGTCGATTCTGGCTGAAGTCAGCGGCACCATCGCGTTCGGTAAAGAGACCAAGGGCAAGCGCCGTCTGGTCATTACCCCGAACGACGGTAGCGATCCGTATGAAGAGCTGATTCCGAAGTGGCGTCACCTGAACGTGTTCGAAGGCGAACAGGTAAACCGCGGCGAAGTTATCTCCGACGGCCCGAGCGATCCACACGACATCCTGCGTCTGCTGGGTGTGAGTGCGCTGGCCAAGTACATCGTTAACGAGATCCAGGACGTTTACCGTCTGCAAGGCGTGAAGATCAACGATAAGCACATCGAGACCATCCTGCGTCAGATGCTGCGTAAAGTTGAAATCGCTGAATCCGGCGATTCCAGTTTCATCAAGGGCGACCAGATGGAACTGACTCACGTACTGGTAGAGAACGAGCGCCTGGCTGGCGACGAGAAATTCGTTTCCAAGTTCACTCGTGTGTTGCTGGGTATCACCAAGGCGTCGTTGTCCACTGAGTCGTTCATCTCGGCGGCCTCCTTCCAGGAGACCACTCGCGTACTGACCGAAGCAGCGGTAACCGGCAAGCGCGACTACCTGCGCGGCCTGAAAGAAAACGTGGTCGTGGGTCGTTTGATCCCGGCGGGTACCGGTTTGGCTTACCACAGCGAGCGCAAGCGCCGCCGTGATGCTGACAAGCCGCTGCGCGTAAGCGCCAGTGAAGTGGAAGCTGCACTGACCGAAGCGCTGAACTCAAGCGGTAACTGAGTTCTGCGATAAATAAGTCTGGGCCCTGGCAGTCCCATTCGTCGGATCGAGGCAATTTTGCCCCGGCTCGGCAGGTGGGAAGGTCGGGGCCTTGCCTTGACTGGGGACAAGATCCTCTTTAGACTCTTGTACCCCTAAATTTGGCGGGAATTCGTTCCTGCCATTTTGCTTTTCTTGCAAGACAATAGCGTCGCAAGACAACAGTGGAGCTAGTAGATGGCAACTATCAACCAGCTGGTACGTCAGCCGCGTAAGCGTATCGTCGAGAAATCCGACGTACCTGCGCTGCAGAACTGCCCGCAACGTCGTGGCGTATGCACCCGTGTGTATACCACCACGCCGAAAAAACCTAACTCGGCACTGCGTAAAGTATGCCGTGTGCGCCTGACCAACGGTTTCGAGGTTTCCTCGTACATCGGCGGTGAAGGCCACAACCTGCAAGAGCACAGCGTGGTACTGATCCGCGGCGGTCGTGTAAAAGACTTGCCAGGTGTTCGTTACCACACCGTACGCGGCTCCTTGGATACTTCCGGCGTTAAAGGTCGTAACCAGGGTCGTTCGAAGTACGGTACCAAGAAGCCTAAGTAGTAGCGGCTTTTTGTAAAACTGAATCATCTTATTTTCTGAGTCGATAAGAGTAAGGTCGGAGGCGTCCCGAAAGGGCACCGATTCCGAGCGAACCTGAAGACCGTTTGAGGGCTTATCCATGCCAAGAAGACGCGTAGCAGCCAAGCGCGAAGTGCTTGACGATCCAAAATACGGAAGCCAAATCCTGGCCAAGTTCATGAACCACGTGATGGAAAGCGGCAAGAAAGCCGTTGCCGAGCGTATCGTTTATGGCGCGCTGGAAAAGGTTAAAGAACGCAAGAACAGCGACCCCCTGGAAATCTTCGAGAAAGCTCTCGACGCCATCGCTCCGCTGGTCGAAGTGAAGTCGCGCCGTGTAGGCGGTGCTACTTACCAGGTTCCGGTTGAAGTTCGTCCGTCCCGTCGTAACGCTCTGGCAATGCGCTGGTTGGTAGACTTCGCCCGTAAGCGTGGCGAGAAGTCTATGGCTCTGCGTTTGGCCGGCGAACTGTTGGACGCTGCCGAAGGTAAAGGTGCTGCTGTTAAGAAGCGTGAAGACGTGCACCGTATGGCTGAAGCTAACAAAGCTTTCTCGCACTACCGCTTCTAATCTTAGCTTCACTAATTTTGCGAGGGCTTTATGGCTCGTACTACTCCGATTAGCCGCTACCGTAACATCGGTATCGTTGCTCACGTGGATGCTGGTAAAACCACCACCACCGAGCGCGTACTGTTTTACACCGGCAAAAGTCACAAAATGGGCGAGGTGCATGACGGCGCCGCGACCACAGACTGGATGGTTCAGGAGCAGGAGCGTGGTATTACCATTACTTCTGCTGCTATTACCGCCTTCTGGAAAGGTTCCGAGAAGCAGTACAAAGACGAGCATCGCTTCAACGTAATCGATACCCCGGGCCACGTAGACTTCACCATTGAAGTTGAACGTTCCCTGCGCGTGCTCGACGGCGCTGTCGTTGTGTTCTGCGGTACCTCGGGTGTTGAGCCTCAGTCGGAAACCGTATGGCGTCAAGCCAACAAGTACGGCGTTCCACGTCTTGTTTACGTAAACAAGATGGACCGTGCTGGCGCCAACTTCCTGCGCGTGATCGGTCAGATCAAGCAGCGTCTGGGTCACACTCCGGTGCCAATCCAATTGGCTATCGGTTCCGAAGACAACTTCCAGGGTCAGATCGATCTGCTCGCCATGGAAGCTGTTTACTGGAATGATTCCGACAAAGGTATGGTGCCTGTTCGTAAGCCTATCCCTGCTGAACTGCAGGAGCTGGCTGACGAGTGGCGCGGCAACATGGTTGAGGCTGCTGCCGAAGCCAGCGAAGAGCTGATGAACAAATACCTCGAAGGTGAAGAACTCACCAACGTGGAAATCAAGGCCGCTCTGCGTCAGCGTACCATCGCTGGCGAAATCGTCTTGGCTGTTTGCGGTTCTTCCTTCAAGAACAAGGGTGTTCCCCTGGTTCTCGACGCCGTTATCGACTACCTGCCGGCTCCAACCGACATTCCTGCTATCAAGGGTTCCAACCCTGATAACGAGGAAGAAGAGATGGAGCGTCATGCAGACGACAACGAGCCGTTCTCGGCTCTGGCGTTCAAGATCGCTACCGACCCATTCGTGGGTACTTTGACCTTCGTCCGTGTTTACTCGGGCGTGTTGGCATCCGGCGACGGCGTGATCAACTCGGTTAAAGGCAAGAAAGAGCGCGTGGGTCGTATGGTGCAAATGCACGCAAACGCCCGTGAAGAGATCAAGGAAGTGCGCGCTGGTGACATCGCGGCCCTGATCGGCATGAAGGACGTCACCACTGGTGAGACTTTGTGCGACGCTGCCAAGCCAATCATCCTGGTTCGCATGGACTTCCCGGAGCCGGTTATTTCGGTTGCCGTAGAGCCTAAGACCAAGGATGACCAGGAAAAAATGGGTATCGCTCTGGGCAAACTTGCTCAGGAAGATCCATCTTTCCGCGTTAAGACTGATGAAGAGACTGGTCAAACGATCATCTCCGGCATGGGCGAGTTGCACCTGGACATCCTGGTTGACCGGATGCGCCGTGAGTTCAACGTCGAAGCCAACATCGGTAAGCCTCAGGTTTCCTATCGTGAGCGCATCACGAAGAATTGCGAAATCGAAGGCAAGTTCGTTCGTCAGTCCGGCGGTCGTGGTCAGTTCGGTCACTGCTGGATCCGTTTTGCTCCTGCTGACGAAGGTCAGGAAGGTCTGCAATTCGTGAACGAAGTAGTTGGTGGTGTGGTTCCTAAGGAATACATCCCGGCTATCCAGAAGGGCATCGAAGAGCAGATGAAGAACGGCGTTGTTGCCGGCTATCCGCTGATCGGCCTGAAAGCAACCGTTTTTGACGGTTCTTACCACGACGTCGACTCCAACGAGATGGCGTTCAAGGTAGCTGCCTCCATGGCAACCAAGCAACTGGCCCAGAAGGGCGGTGGTGAGTTGCTTGAGCCGATCATGGCGGTAGAAGTTGTTACACCTGAAGACTATATGGGTGATGTCATGGGCGACCTTAACCGTCGTCGCGGCATGATCTTGGGTATGGAAGACACGGTTTCCGGCAAAGTGATTCGCGCCGAGGTTCCGTTGGGTGAGATGTTCGGTTATGCGACCGACGTTCGCTCCATGTCCCAGGGTCGCGCAAGCTACTCTATGGAATTCAAGAAATACAATACGGCTCCGTCGCACATCGTCGAAACCGTTACCAAAAAACAAGGCTGATTCAGCCCGTTTAGGCTAGGAGTTAATTGTCGTGGCTAAAGAAAAATTTGATCGTTCCCTACCGCACGTAAACGTTGGCACCATCGGCCACGTTGACCACGGTAAAACCACTCTGACCGCAGCTCTGACTCGCGTTTGCTCCGAAGTATTCGGTTCTGCAATCGTTGACTTCGATAAGATCGACAGCGCTCCAGAAGAAAAAGCTCGTGGTATCACCATCAACACCGCGCACGTCGAGTACAACTCGAAGATTCGTCACTACGCTCACGTTGACTGCCCAGGTCACGCTGACTATGTGAAGAACATGATCACCGGTGCTGCCCAAATGGACGGCGCGATCCTGGTTTGCTCGGCCGCTGATGGTCCGATGCCACAAACCCGTGAGCACATCCTGCTGTCCCGTCAGGTAGGCGTTCCGTACATCGTGGTTTTCCTGAACAAGGCTGACCTGGTAGACGACGCTGAGCTGCTGGAACTGGTTGAGATGGAAGTGCGCGATCTGCTGAGCACTTACGACTTCCCAGGTGACGACACTCCGATCATCATCGGTTCTGCTCGTATGGCTCTGGAAGGCAAAGACGACAACGAAATGGGCACCACTGCCGTTCGTAAGCTGGTTGAAACTCTGGATACCTACATCCCAGAACCAGTTCGTCTGACCGACAAGCCGTTCCTGATGCCAATCGAAGACGTGTTCTCGATCTCAGGTCGCGGTACTGTTGTGACTGGTCGTATCGAGCGCGGTATCGTTCGCGTTCAAGATCCACTGGAAATCGTTGGTCTGCGTGATACCACCGTCACCACCTGCACCGGTGTTGAAATGTTCCGTAAACTGCTCGACGAAGGTCGTGCTGGCGAGAACTGCGGCGTTCTGCTGCGTGGTACCAAGCGTGACGACGTTGAGCGTGGCCAGGTTCTGGTTAAGCCAGGCACCGTTAAGCCGCACACCAAGTTCACCGCAGAAGTCTACGTTCTGAGCAAAGAAGAAGGCGGTCGTCACACTCCGTTCTTCAAAGGCTACCGTCCTCAGTTCTACTTCCGTACTACTGACGTAACTGGTAACTGCCAGCTGCCAGAAGGCGTTGAAATGGTAATGCCAGGTGATAACATCCAAATGGAAGTTACCCTGATCAAAACCATCGCAATGGAAGACGGTCTGCGCTTCGCTATTCGTGAAGGCGGCCGTACCGTTGGTGCTGGTGTTGTAGCTAAAATCATCGAGTAAGCTCTTTTTTGAGTTAGCTTGATGCTTTGAAAAAGGCCCCCGCTCAGCGGGGGCTTTTTTATTGGGTTGACACCTATCTGGGGCGTCTATAGAATTGCGCCTCCTTTTAACGGGCGTATTGCGCTCGCTGGGAATAGCAGCCGGAGTCTGAAATCCAATGCAAAATCAGCAAATCCGTATCAGGTTGAAGGCTTTTGACCATCGCCTGATCGACCAATCCACCCAGGAAATCGTGGAAACCGCGAAACGTACTGGTGCACAAGTGCGTGGTCCAATTCCACTGCCTACCCGTAAAGAGCGGTTCACCGTTCTGGTCTCCCCGCACGTCAACAAAGACGCGCGTGACCAGTACGAGATCCGTACTCATAAGCGCGTTCTGGACATCGTCCAGCCAACGGATAAAACCGTTGATGCACTTATGAAGCTTGATCTGGCGGCCGGTGTGGAAGTACAGATCAGCCTCGGCTAAGACTTGGGTCTTAGTCGTGTAACGCTCTGAAATGGGCGGCCATAGCGGGTGAAAGCCCCGTACACTCATGAGGTTTACAACATGACTATTGGTGTAGTCGGTCGTAAATGCGGTATGACCCGTATTTTCACCGAAGAAGGTGTCTCCATTCCGGTCACGGTCATTGAGATCGAACCGAATCGCGTCACCCAGTTCAAAACTGAAGAAACCGATGGCTATCGTGCAGTGCAAGTCACTGTCGGCGAGCGTCGTGCTTCGCGCGTGACTGCTGCTCAAGCAGGTCACTTCGCAAAAGCAAACGTTGCAGCTGGTCGTACTGTTATGGAGTTCCGTCTTGAAGATGGCGACTACCAGGCTGGCGATCTGATCAACGCTGAAATCTTCGCCGCTGGTCAACTGGTTGATGTAACCGGTCAGTCCAAGGGTAAAGGCTTCCAGGGTACGATCAAGCGTTGGAATTTCCGTGGCCAAGACAACACTCACGGTAACTCCGTTTCCCACCGCGTCCCGGGCTCTATTGGCCAGTGCCAGACTCCTGGTCGTGTATTCAAGGGCAAAAAAATGTCCGGTCATATGGGCGCTGAGCGCGTGACCGTGCAGTCCCTCGAAGTAGTGCGCGTCGACGCTGAACGCAATCTGTTGTTGGTCAAGGGTGCTGTTCCTGGCGCTACTGGCGGCAACCTGGTTGTACGTCCAGCGGCCAAGGCTCGCGGTTAAGGGGAAGCTGACATGCAATTAAATGTAAATGACGCTCAAGCGATCGAAGTTTCCGAACTGACATTTGGCGGCGAATTCAACGAGACGCTCGTTCACCAAGCAGTCGTGGCCTACATGGCCGGCGGCCGTCAAGGTAGCAAGCAGCAAAAGACCCGTTCCGACGTACGTGGTGGCGGTAAGCGCCCTTGGCGTCAGAAAGGCACTGGCCGTGCTCGTGCCGGTACTATCCGTAGCCCAATCTGGCGTGGCGGCGGTACCACTTTCGCAGCTCGTCCACAGGATCACTCTCAGAAGCTCAACAAGAAGATGTACCGCGCAGCACTGCGCTCCATCCTTGCTGAACTCGTGCGTACTGATCGTCTGGTCGTGGTTCAGGACTTCGCTGTTGAAAGTCCAAAAACCAAAGATCTGCTGGGCAAGCTGAACAACATGAGCCTGACCGACGTTTTGATCGTGTCTGAAGCTGTTGATCAGAACCTGTACCTGGCTGCTCGCAACCTGCCACACGTTGATGTACGTGACGTGCAAGGTTCCGATCCAGTTAGTCTGATCGCATACGACAAGGTGTTGATCACCGTGTCGGCCGTGAAGAAATTCGAGGAGCTGCTGGGATGAACCAGGAACGCGTATTTAAAGTTCTGCTTGGCCCGCACGTTTCCGAAAAGGCTACGGTTCTGGCTGACAAGAAAGGCCAGTTCGTTTTCAAGGTTGCAACTGACGCAACCAAGCTGGAAATCAAGAAGGCCGTCGAAAGCCTGTTCAGCGTGAAAGTAGAGCGTGTTACTACCCTGAATGTTCTGGGTAAGAGCAAGCGCACTGCTCGCGGTCTGGGCAAGCGTAATGACTGGAAGAAGGCAGTTATCTCCCTTCAACCAGGCCAAGATCTCGATTTCAGCAGCAGTGCTGAGTAAGGAAGGGGTGCATCATGGCAATCGTTAAATGCAAACCGACTTCCCCTGGCCGCCGTTTTGTGGTCAAGGTGGTCAACCAGGAGCTGCATAAAGGCGCTCCTCACGCACCGCTGCTCGAGAAAAAATCGAAGACTGGTGGTCGTAACAACAATGGTCGTATTACCACTCGTCACATCGGTGGTGGCCATAAGCAGCATTATCGTCTGGTCGATTTCCGTCGCAACGACAAAGATGGCATCTCTGCCACTGTCGAGCGTATCGAATACGATCCAAACCGTACTGCTCACATCGCTCTGCTGCTGTACGCAGATGGCGAGCGTCGCTACATCATCGCCCCTAAAGGCGTGAGCGCTGGCGACCAGCTGATCGCAGGTGCCCTGGCACCGATCAAGCCGGGCAACGCTCTGCAACTGCGTAACATTCCAGTTGGTAGCACCGTACACGGCATCGAATTGAAGCCAGGTAAAGGCGCACAGATCGCTCGTTCCGCTGGTGCTTCGGCTCAGCTGATCGCTCGTGAAGGTGTCTACGTGACCCTGCGTCTGCGTTCTGGTGAGATGCGTAAAGTGCTGGCTGAATGCCGCGCGACCCTGGGCGAAGTCTCGAACTCCGAGCACAGCCTGCGTTCGCTGGGTAAAGCTGGTGCCAAACGCTGGCGTGGCGTTCGCCCAACCGTTCGTGGTGTTGCCATGAACCCGGTTGACCACCCACACGGTGGTGGTGAAGGTCGTACCTCTGGTGGTCGTCATCCGGTATCGCCATGGGGCTTCCCGACTAAGGGCGCGAAGACTCGTGGTAATAAGCGTACCGACAAAATGATCGTCCGTCGTCGCAAGTAAATAGAGGGATACGACAGTGCCACGTTCTCTGAAAAAAGGTCCTTTTATTGATCTTCACCTACTGAAGAAGATCGAAGTGGCGGCGGAAAAGAATGATCGCAAACCGGTGAAAACCTGGTCGCGTCGTTCGATGATCCTGCCACAAATGGTCGGTCTGACCATCGCAGTACACAACGGTCGTCAACACGTCCCAGTTCTCGTTAACGAAGACATGGTCGGCCACAAACTGGGCGAGTTTGCCGGTACCCGCACTTATCGTGGGCACGTGGCAGACAAGAAAGCCAAGCGTTAAGGGGTTAGGAAATGGAAGTAGCCGCTAAGTTGTCGGGCGCTCGAATCTCCGCCCAGAAAGCCCGCTTGGTCGCCGACCAGATCCGCGGGAAGAAGGTGGGCGAAGCGCTCAACCTGTTGGCTTTCAGCAGTAAGAAAGCCGCCGAGATCATGAAGAAAGTGCTGGAGTCGGCCGTAGCCAACGCCGAGCATAACGAAGGCGCAGACGTTGATGACCTGAAGGTCAGCACCGTTTTCGTCAACGAAGGGCGTTCGCTGAAGCGCATCATGCCACGTGCCAAAGGCCGTGCTGATCGCATCGTCAAGCGGTCTTGCCATATCACTGTCAAGGTTGCTGACAAGTAACGGAGTCGAAGAGATGGGTCAGAAAGTACATCCCATTGGCATTCGCCTGGGAATCGTCAAGGAGCACACCTCCGTCTGGTACGCAGACGGTCGGACTTATGCGGACTATTTGTTCGCTGATCTGAAGGTGCGTGAGTATCTCCAAGACAAACTAAAAAGCGCGTCCGTAAGCCGTATCGATATCCATCGTCCGGCGCAAACTGCACGTATCACCATCCACACCGCTCGTCCAGGTATTGTTATCGGGAAGAAAGGTGAAGATGTTGAGAAACTGCGTCAGGACCTGACCAAGCAAATGGGTGTGCCTGTGCACATCAATATCGAAGAGATCCGTAAGCCGGAGCTCGACGGTATGCTGGTTGCGCAGAGCGTAGCTCAGCAGCTGGAGCGTCGCGTAATGTTCCGTCGCGCTATGAAGCGCGCCGTACAGAACGCCATGCGCATTGGTGCCAAAGGCATCAAAATCCAAGTGAGCGGTCGTCTCGGCGGTGCTGAAATCGCACGTACTGAATGGTATCGCGAAGGTCGTGTGCCACTGCACACCCTGCGTGCCGACATCGACTATGCCAACTACGAAGCTCACACCACTTACGGTGTGATCGGTGTAAAGGTTTGGATCTTCAAAGGCGAAGTAATTGGTGGTCGCCAAGAAGAACTGAAACCACAAGCACCAGCGCCTCGTAAAAAAGCTGCTAAGTAAGGGGTACGCCAAATGTTGCAACCTAAGCGTACGAAGTTCCGCAAGCAGATGACAGGCCACAACCGTGGTCTGGCTCAGCGCGGTAGCAAAGTCAGCTTCGGCGAGTTCGCGCTGAAGTCTGTAGCTCGTGGTCGTCTCACCGCTCGTCAGATCGAGTCAGCGCGTCGTGCTCTGACCCGTCACGTTAAACGTGGCGGCAAGATCTGGATCCGTGTATTCCCGGACAAGCCGATCTCCAAGAAGCCTCTCGAAGTGCGGATGGGTAAAGGTAAGGGTAACGTGGAATATTGGGTTGCCCAGATTCAGCCAGGCAAAGTCCTGTATGAAATCGAGGGTGTTACTGAAGAGCTGGCGCGTGAGGCTTTCGCCCTGGCTGCTGCAAAGCTGCCGCTCGCCACCTCCTTTGTTAAACGGACGGTGATGTGATGAAAGCGAATGAACTTCGTGAAAAATCCGCACAGCAGCTGAACGAGCAACTGCTCGGCTTGCTGCGCGACCAGTTCAATCTGCGTATGCAGAAAGCAACTGGCCAGTTGGGGCAGTCTCATCTGCTCTCGCAAGTTAAGCGTGACATCGCTCGCGTGAAGACTGTGCTCAACCAGCAGGCAGGTAAGTGATCATGGCTGAAGCCGAAAAGACTGTCCGTACGCTGACTGGCCGTGTTGTCAGCGACAAGATGGACAAAACCATCACCGTTTTGATCGAGCGTCGCGTTAAGCACCCGATCTACGGTAAATATGTTAAGCGTTCGACTAAGCTGCACGCGCACGACGAAACCAATCAGTGCCACATCGGCGACAAAGTCACTATTCGTGAAACTCGTCCGCTGGCCAAGACCAAGTCTTGGGCACTGGTTGATGTTCTCGAACGCGCTGTGGAAGTCTAAGGACTAGGGGTCGGAGAAATTATATGATTCAGACTCAATCCATGCTCGATGTGGCCGATAACAGCGGCGCTCGCCGTGTTATGTGCATCAAGGTGCTGGGTGGCTCCCATCGTCGTTACGCTGGTATCGGTGACATCATCAAGGTTACCGTGAAGGAAGCAATTCCTCGCGGTAAAGTGAAAAAAGGCCAAGTGATGACTGCTGTTGTAGTCCGCACTCGTCACGGCGTACGTCGTGCTGATGGCTCCATTATCCGCTTTGATGGCAACGCTGCTGTTCTTCTGAACAACAAGCAAGAGCCGATCGGCACCCGTATCTTTGGGCCAGTGACCCGTGAACTTCGTACTGAGAAGTTCATGAAGATCGTCTCGCTCGCCCCAGAAGTGCTGTAAGGAGATCCGACATGCAAAAGATTCGTCGTGACGACGAGATCATCGTGATCGCCGGCAAAGACAAAGGTAAGCGCGGTAAGGTGCTTAAGGTTCTCGCCAATAACCGTCTGGTTATCGGTGGTCTGAACCTGGTTAAGCGTCATACCAAGCCTAACCCGATGTCGGGCGTGCAGGGCGGTATCGTCGAGAAAGAAGCTCCGCTGGATGCTTCTAACGTCGCCATCTTCAACGGCGAAACCAACAAGGCTGACCGCGTTGGTTTCAAAGTAGAAGACGGTAAGAAAATTCGTGTCTTCAAGTCGACCCAAAAAGCGGTTGATGCTTGAACACTGCTAGGTAGATTAGACCATGGCACGACTACAAGAGATTTACCGGAAGGAAATCGCCCCTAAGCTTAAGGAAGAACTTAAGCTTGGGAACGTGATGGAAGTTCCGCGCGTTACCAAAATCACCCTGAACATGGGTCTGGGCGAAGCGATCGGCGACAAAAAAGTCATCGAGCACGCTGTTGCTGACCTGGAAAAGATCACCGGCCAGAAAGTCGTTGTGACCTACGCTCGGAAATCCATCGCTGGCTTTAAAGTCCGTGAAGGTTGGCCGATCGGCGTCAAAGTGACCCTGCGCCGTGAGCGTATGTACGAGTTCCTGGATCGTCTGCTGTCGATCTCCCTGCCTCGGGTTCGCGACTTCCGCGGCCTGAATGCCAAGTCCTTCGATGGTCGTGGTAACTACAGCATGGGCGTGAAAGAGCAGATCATCTTCCCGGAAATCGACTACGACAAGATCGATGCTCTCCGCGGTCTGGACATCACCCTGACCACCACTGCCAAGAACGATGATGAAGGTCGCGCCCTGTTGCGTGCTTTCAAATTCCCGTTCCGCAACTGATTGGAGTAGGACCATGGCCAAGATGAGCATGAAAAACCGCGAGCTGAAGCGTCAGCTCACGGTTGCCAAGTACGCCAAGAAGCGTGCAGCACTGAAAGCAATCATCGTTGATCTGAACGCAAGTCCAGAAGCGCGTTGGGAAGCTACAGTAGCTCTGCAGAAGCAGCCACGTGACGCAAGCGCTTCGCGCATGCGTAACCGCTGCCGCCTGACCGGTCGTCCACACGGCGTTTACCGCAAGTTCGGCCTCGGCCGTAACAAACTGCGTGAAGCGGCAATGCGTGGTGACGTACCAGGTCTGGTTAAAGCCAGCTGGTAAGTACTTTCAACGTCCTGGTGGTCGGAATCGCAAGATACGGACCACCGGTGGCCTTGAATCTGGAACAAGCCCCTTTTGGGGCTTGTTTCATTTCCGGAGTGTGTCTAAAATACGCGGCTCGCCTGAGCCCGTGTTTTTTACCCGGAGATTCTCGGCGACATATGTAGCCGC
The DNA here is from genome assembly GCF_024655625.1 of Pseudomonas sp. 18.1.10. Lineage (NCBI taxonomy): Bacteria > Pseudomonadati > Pseudomonadota > Gammaproteobacteria > Pseudomonadales > Pseudomonadaceae > Pseudomonas > Pseudomonas sp. 18.1.10. Next base: position 39,461 of record NZ_JANLGL010000007.1, on the reverse strand, counting down.
AAGGCTAATTTTTTTGTATTAGGAGCGTCTAGCCCATGAGTATGCAGGACCCGTTAGCGGACATGCTAACTCGTATCCGTAATGCCCAGATGGCTGAAAAGTCCGTCGTAAGCATGCCATCTTCCAAGTTGAAGGTAGCTGTTGCCAAAGTCCTGAAAGACGAAGGCTACATTGCGGGTTATCAGATCAGCAGCGAAATCAAACCACTGCTGTCCATCGAGCTGAAGTACTTCGAAGGCCGTTCGGTCATCGAGGAAGTGAAGCGCGTTAGCCGTCCAGGCCTGCGTCAGTACAAGTCCGCTGAAGATCTGCCGAAAGTTCGTGGCGGTCTGGGCGTGTCTATCGTCTCCACCAACAAAGGTGTGATGACGGATCGTGCTGCGCGCGCTGCCGGTGTCGGCGGCGAAGTTCTTTGCACTGTGTTCTAAGGGGGGATAAGCATGTCTCGCGTCGCTAAGAACCCCGTTAAGCTGCCAGCCGGTGTCGAAGTAAAATTCGCAGGCCAACAGCTTTCGGTGAAGGGTGCCAAGGGTACTCTTGAACTGAACATCCATTCGTCCGTTGAGATCGTTGAAGAAGCTGGTGAGCTGCGTTTCGCTGCTCGCAATGGCGATCAACAAACTCGCGCAATGGCCGGTACCACGCGTGCGTTGGTAAACAACATGGTCCAAGGCGTAAGCCAAGGCTTCGAGCGTAAGCTCCAGCTGGTCGGTGTTGGTTACAAAGCGCAAGCAAAAGGCACGGTTTTGAACCTGGCCCTTGGCTTCTCGCACCCAGTGGATTACGAACTGCCGGAAGGCATCACCGCTGAGACTCCTAGCCAGACCGATATCCTGATCAAGGGCATCGATAAGCAACTGGTAGGTCAAGTGGCTGCTGAGATCCGCGACTTCCGTCCACCAGAGCCGTACAAAGGCAAAGGTGTGCGCTACGCGGACGAAGTCGTCCGTCGTAAAGAAGCCAAGAAGAAGTAGGGCATAGCAAATGACCGACAAAAAAGTTACTCGACTGCGTCGCGCTCGCAAAGCACGCCTGAAAATGCACGAACTCGAAGTCGTGCGTCTCTGCGTGTTCCGCTCGTCGCAGCACATCTACGCCCAGGTCATCTCGGCCGACGGCAACAAAGTCCTGGCAAGCGCCTCGACTTTGGATAAAGAACTGCGTGATGGTGCCACTGGCAACATCGACGCGGCCACTAAGGTTGGCCAGCTGGTCGCTACGCGTGCTAAGGCCGCTGGCGTCTCGCAAGTGGCTTTCGACCGCTCTGGCTTCAAGTACCACGGTCGCGTGAAAGCGCTGGCTGATGGCGCTCGTGAAGCTGGGCTGGAGTTCTAAGTTATGTCAAATAACGACCAAAAGCGCGACGAAGGCTACATTGAGAAGCTGGTTCAAGTTAACCGCGTAGCCAAAACCGTTAAAGGCGGCCGTATCTTCACTTTCACCGCGTTGACCGTGGTTGGTGATGGTAAAGGGCGTGTTGGCTTCGGCCGTGGCAAGTCGCGTGAAGTGCCTGCTGCGATCCAGAAGGCAATGGAAGCTGCTCGCCGCAACATGATCCAAGTTGACTTGAACGGCACCACCCTGCAGTACGCAATGAAGTCCGCCCATGGCGCTTCGAAGGTGTACATGCAGCCTGCTTCTGAAGGTACCGGTATCATCGCTGGCGGCGCTATGCGTGCTGTCCTCGAGGTTGCTGGCGTCCAGAACGTTCTGGCCAAGTGCTACGGCTCGACTAACCCGGTAAACGTGGTTCACGCCACTTTCAAAGGTTTGAAAGCTATGCAATCTCCTGAGTCCATCGCTGCGAAGCGTGGTCTGACTGTCAAGGAGATCTTCTGATCATGGCTACCGTTAAAGTAACGCTGATCAAGAGCATGACCGGCCGCATCCCTAACCACAAACTGTGCGTTAAGGGTCTGGGTCTGCGTCGCATCGGTCACACTGTAGAAGTACTTGATACTCCCGAGAATCGCGGGATGATCAACAAGGCTTACTACATGCTGCGTGTAGAGGGTTAATCGATGAAACTCAATGATCTGAGTCCAGCGCCGGGTTCCCGTCGCGAAAAGCATCGTCCGGGCCGTGGTATCGGTAGCGGTTTGGGTAAGACTGGTGGCCGTGGCCACAAAGGTCAAACCTCCCGTTCCGGTGGCACCATCGCTCCAGGCTTTGAAGGCGGTCAACAGCCGCTGCATCGTCGCCTGCCTAAGTTCGGTTTCGTTTCCCTGAAAGCCATGGATCGCGCAGAAGTGCGTCTGTCCGAGCTGGCTAAAGTGGAAGGCGACATCGTTACTGTGCAGACCCTGAAAGATGCCAACGTGATTAACGTCAACGTACAGCGTGTGAAAATCATGCTGTCCGGTGAAGTGACTCGCGCTGTCACTATCGGCAAGGGAATCGGCGCCACCAAAGGTGCGCGTTCGGCTATCGAAGCAGCTGGCGGCAAGTTCGAGGAATAAATGGCTAAGCAAGGTGCTCTCTCAGCGCTCGGCAAAGGCGGTATGTCTGAACTTTGGGCTCGTCTGCGTTTTCTGTTCCTGGCGATTATCGTCTACCGAATAGGCGCACACATCCCGGTTCCAGGTATCAACCCGGACCGACTCGCAGACCTGTTTCGACAGAATGAGGGGACCATTCTTAGCTTGTTCAACATGTTTTCCGGCGGCGCGCTGGAACGGATGAGCATCTTTGCACTGGGGATCATGCCGTACATTTCGGCATCGATCATCATGCAGCTGATGACCGCCGTCAGCCCGCAGCTGGAGCAGTTGAAGAAGGAAGGTGAAGCTGGCCGTCGCAAGATTAGCCAGTACACCCGCTACGGCACTGTCGCTCTCGCTCTGGTCCAGGCTATCGGCATGTCCGTTGGCCTGGCCGGGCAGGGTGTTGCGTTCACTGGTGACTTTGGCTTCCATTTCGTCGCGGTATCCACGTTTGTGGCTGGTGCGATGTTCATGATGTGGCTGGGTGAGCAGATTACTGAGCGTGGTGTTGGTAACGGTATCTCGATGTTGATTTTCGCAGGTATCGTCGCCGGTCTTCCGAGAGCAATCGGGCAGTCTTTCGAGTCTGCACGTCAGGGTGATATCAATATCTTTGCCCTGGTTGCCATCGGTTTGCTGGCAGTAGCGATTATCGGTTTTGTGGTGTTCATTGAGCGTGGCCAGCGTCGTATTGCTGTTCACTACGCCAAGCGTCAGCAGGGCCGTAAGGTCTTCGCTGCGCAGACCAGCCACTTGCCGCTGAAAGTGAATATGGCCGGTGTTATCCCGGCAATTTTCGCGAGCAGCATTTTGCTGTTTCCGGCTTCGTTGGGTACCTGGTTTGGTCAGTCTGAAAATATGGGCTGGCTGCAGGACCTCTCTCAGTCGATCGCTCCTGGTCAGCCGTTGAATATTCTGCTGTTTAGTGCAGGGATTATTTTCTTCTGCTTCTTCTATACGGCGTTGATGTTCAATCCGAAAGACGTAGCGGAAAACCTGAAGAAGTCCGGTGCCTTTATTCCGGGTATTCGTCCAGGTGAGCAGTCGGCACGCTACATTGATGGCGTTCTGACTCGTTTGACCCTGTTCGGTGCTCTATATATGACGGCCGTGTGCTTGTTGCCCCAGTTCCTGGTGGTTGCAGCAAACGTTCCGTTCTACCTTGGCGGGACCTCGTTGCTGATCGTCGTCGTGGTTGTGATGGACTTCATGTCCCAAGTACAATCGCACCTCGTTTCGCACCAGTACGAATCCCTGATGAAGAAAGCCAACCTGAAGGGCTACGGCAGCGGCATGTTGCGCTGAGTACCCCATAAGGTTCGAGGAGTTGGTGATGAAAGTTCGTGCATCGGTGAAAAAGCTGTGCCGTAACTGCAAGATTATTCGCCGCGAAGGTGTTGTTCGAGTAATTTGCAGCGCGGAACCGCGTCACAAACAGCGCCAAGGCTGAGTGTGATCCGCTTGAAGCCCGGCAGCTAGTGCGCTGCCGGGTTGATTATTTGTTATTACAGCGATATTATCTCGCGCCCTATTTCTTGGCTTCCGGGGCGTAGGTAGCTGTCAATTGGAGTCCCACTGAATGGCCCGTATTGCAGGCGTTAACATTCCAGATAACAAGCACACTGTTATCTCGCTGACCTACATCTATGGTGTTGGTCGCACAACTGCGCAGAAGATTTGCGCGGTCGCTGGGGTAAACCCAGCCGCTAAGATCAAGGATCTGAGCGACGAGCAGATTGAACAGCTGCGTGGCGAAGTGGCGAAGTTCACCACTGAAGGTGACCTGCGTCGCGAAATCAACATGAAAATCAAGCGTTTGATGGACCTCGGTTGCTATCGCGGTCTGCGTCATCGTCGTGGTCTTCCAGTACGCGGTCAGCGTACCAAGACTAACGCGCGTACCCGTAAAGGTCCGCGTAAGCCGATCCGCAAGTAATCGCCCCAGCGAATCGACAGGAAAATTATCATGGCAAAACCTGCTGCTCGTCCTCGTAAAAAAGTTAAAAAGACAGTGGTTGATGGCATCGCCCACATCCATGCTTCTTTTAACAACACAATCGTGACCATCACCGACCGTCAAGGTAACGCGCTGTCTTGGGCTACCTCTGGTGGTTCGGGTTTCCGCGGTTCCCGCAAGTCCACCCCGTTTGCTGCTCAAGTAGCTGCTGAACGTGCTGGTCAAGCTGCGCTGGAATACGGCCTGAAAAACCTCGACGTTAACGTCAAAGGTCCAGGTCCAGGTCGTGAGTCTGCTGTCCGTGCTTTGAACGGCTGTGGCTATAAGATCGCCAGCATCACCGACGTGACGCCAATCCCGCACAACGGGTGCCGTCCGCCGAAGAAGCGCCGCGTGTAATCCAGGAGATTGTAAAGAATGGCTCGTTACATTGGTCCAAAATGCAAACTCGCTCGTCGCGAAGGCACCGATCTCTTCCTGAAGAGCGGCGTGCGCGCGATCGAATCGAAGTGCAACATTGAAGCAGCACCTGGTATCCACGGCCAACGCCGCGGTCGCCAGTCCGACTACGGCACCCAACTGCGTGAAAAGCAGAAGGTCCGTCGTATCTACGGCGTTCTCGAGCGTCAGTTCAGCGGCTACTACAAAGAAGCTGCTGGCAAGAAAGGTGCAACCGGTGAAAACCTGCTGCAACTGCTCGAATGCCGTCTGGACAACGTTGTATACCGTATGGGCTTTGGTTCGACTCGTGCCGAATCCCGTCAGCTGGTATCGCACAAATCCGTCAGCGTAAACGGCCAAACCGTTAACGTCCCGTCCTACCAGGTTCGTGCTGGTGACGTGGTCGCGATTCGCGAGAAAGCAAAAAACCAACTTCGCATTGTCCAAGCTCTCGATCTGTGTGCCCAACGTGGCCGCGTAGAATGGGTAGAAGTAGACACTGAGAAGAAGTCGGGCGTTTTCAAGAACGTTCCTGCTCGCAGTGATCTGTCCGCCGACATCAACGAAAGCCTGATTGTCGAGCTCTACTCCAAGTAAGGGCTAGAAAATAGGTGCATCCATGCAGATTTCGGTAAATGAGTTCCTGACACCCCGCCACATTGATGTGCAGGTTGTCAGTCCAACCCGCGCCAAGATCACTCTCGAGCCTCTCGAGCGTGGTTTTGGCCACACCCTGGGCAACGCGCTGCGCCGCATCCTGTTGTCCTCAATGCCCGGCTGTGCAGTAGTCGAGGCCGAGATTGACGGTGTGCTCCACGAGTACAGCGCCATCGAAGGTGTACAGGAAGACGTAATTGAAATCCTGTTGAACCTTAAAGGTCTGGCTATCAAGCTGCACGGCCGTGACGAAGTTACGCTGACCTTGTCGAAGAAGGGTTCGGGGGTGGTTACCGCTGCCGATATTCAGCTGGATCATGATGTCGAGATCGTTAACCCCGATCACGTAATCGCTAACCTGGCGTCTAACGGCGCCCTGAACATGAAGCTCACCGTAGCTCGTGGTCGTGGTTATGAACCGGCCGACTCGCGTCAGAGCGATGAAGACGAAAGCCGCAGCATTGGTCGCTTGCAGCTTGACTCTTCGTTCAGCCCGGTTCGCCGTATCGCATACGTGGTGGAAAACGCCCGTGTCGAACAGCGTACTAACCTGGACAAGCTGGTTATTGATCTGGAAACCAACGGTACTCTGGATCCTGAAGAGGCTATCCGCCGCGCTGCAACCATTCTGCAACAGCAGTTGGCTGCGTTCGTCGACCTCAAGGGTGACAGCGAACCAGTGGTAATCGAGCAGGAAGACGAGATCGATCCGATCCTGCTTCGCCCGGTTGACGATCTGGAACTGACTGTACGTTCGGCTAACTGCCTTAAGGCGGAAAACATTTACTACATCGGCGACCTGATTCAGCGTACCGAAGTAGAACTGTTGAAGACTCCGAACCTGGGCAAGAAATCCTTGACTGAAATCAAGGACGTTCTGGCCTCCCGCGGTCTGTCCCTCGGCATGCGCCTCGACAACTGGCCGCCTGCAAGTCTTAAGAAGGACGACAAGGCGACTGCCTGATCGTCGTAATCACCGAACGTGAGTTTGGTAAGGAATGAACCATGCGTCATCGTAAAAGTGGTCGTCACCTGAGCCGTACCAGCTCGCACCGCAAGGCCATGTTTCAAAACATGGCGGTGTCGCTGTTCGAGCACGAGCTGATCAAAACTACACTGCCGAAAGCTAAAGAACTGCGTCGCGTTGCTGAGCCGCTGATCACTTTGGCCAAGACAGACAGCCTGGCTAACCGCCGTCTGGCTTTCGACCGTACTCGTTCGAAAGCTATCGTTGGTAAGCTCTTCAACGACCTGGGCAAGCGTTACGCTACCCGTGAGGGTGGCTACCTGCGCATCCTCAAGTGCGGTTTCCGCGCTGGCGACAACGCGCCTATGGCGTACGTCGAGTTGGTTGATCGTGCTACTGCCGGCGAAGCTGTAAGCGCCGAGTAAGACGTCAAGCTGTAACGAAGAACCGGGCCTAGTGCCCGGTTTTTTGTGCGCGTAACAAAAGCGCGATTTGTACAAGCTTCACCAGGTTGCGCTCGGCACCATGGCCGTTGGAGTTGTTGGTAGTAATTTTCTATTGATGTCCGCAATTTAATGAATTTGTGGGTGTCATGTTGATGGTCAATACTCTCCACCAAGCCGATTAGCCGGCAGTTCCAAGTCCGACCTGAGGAATACGCACATGAGCCAGAATAAAATCCTTACGACCGCCAGCGGTGCTCCCGTTGCGGACAACCAGAATTCCCGTTCCGCTGGCCCGCGCGGCCCGTTGTTGCTCGACGATTTTCACCTGATCGAGAAGCTTGCTCACTTCAATCGTGAAAATATTCCTGAGCGTCGTGTGCACGCCAAGGGTTCGGGTGCTTACGGTACCTTCACGGTCACCCAAGATATTACCCAGTACACCAGTGCCAAGCTGTTCGAGTCCGTGGGCAAGCAGACCCCGACCTTTCTGCGATTCTCCACTGTAGGCGGCGAGCGCGGTTCGGCTGATACCGAGCGTGACCCACGTGGCTTCGCGTTGAAGTTCTACACCGAAGAAGGCAACTGGGACATCGTGGGTAACAATACCCCTGTGTTCTTCATCCGCGACCCGCTTAAGTTTCCAGATTTCATCCACACTCAAAAGCGCTTGGCGCAAAGCAACTTGAAAAGCGCGCAAATGATGTGGGACTTCTGGTCGCACTCTCCAGAGGCGCTGCACCAGGTCACCATCCTGTTTTCCGACCGCGGTATCCCAGACGGCTACCGCCACATGCACGGCTTCGGCAGCCACACCTACAGCTTGATTAACGCCCAGGGCGAACGTCACTGGGTGAAGTGGCACTACAAAACCAAGCAGGGCATCAAGAACCTGGCGCCGGCTGAAGCTGCACGCTTGGCCGGTACGGACCCTGATTACGCTCAGCGTGACCTGTTTGGTGCGATCGAGCGCGGTGACTTCCCGAAATGGCGCGTCTGCATCCAGATCATGACGGAGGCTCAGGCGAATGCTCACTACGAGAACCCCTTTGACGTGACCAAAACTTGGTCGCAGAAGGAATTCCCGTTGATCGAAGTTGGGGAGCTGGAGCTCAACCGCAACCCACAGAACTACTTCGCCGAAGTCGAGCAGGCGGCGTTCGGCCCAAGCAATATGGTTCCAGGCGTGGGCCTGTCGCCAGACCGCATGCTGCAGGGCCGTGTTTTCGCCTATGCCGATGCCCATCGCTACCGTGTCGGCACCAACCACCAGCAACTGCCGGTGAACGCTCCTCTGAGTCCGGTGAACAGCTACCAGCGTGACGGTTCGATGGCATTCGGCCCCAACGGTGGTGCTGCTCCTAACTATGAGCCCAACAGCTACGCCGACGCGCCTAAACAAGCGCCTCAGTACGCCGAGCCTGCGCTGGCCCTGAGCGGTGCCGCGGATCGCTACGATCACCGCGAAGACACCGATTACTACAGCCACGCTGGCGCACTGTTCCGCCTGATGAACGATGAGCAGAAAGCATTGCTCACGGGCAACATCGCCGGTGCGATGGCGGGTGTGACAAGTGATGTGGTTCAGCGTCAACTGGCGCACTTCTACAAGGCAGACCCTGCTTATGGAGACGCAATCGCAAAGGCATTGGGTGTATCGCTTAACTGACTCTAAACGATAAGCAGAACCGCCCTCATTTGGGCGGTTTTTGCGTTAAATCAGCTACTTTTCTCCGGAAATCTTCACTTTTCTGCCGTTGATCCCGTGACCTCCGGGTCAGCATGGTTCAAACTACAGTCTTTCAAGCAGGGAGATGTAGGGCGATGCAAGGTCACCCCGACGTAATCGATTACCTCAACACGTTGCTGACGGGCGAACTGGCAGCTCGTGACCAATATTTCATCCACTCGCGTATGTACGAAGACTGGGGCTTTACCGAGCTCTACGAACGTATCAACCACGAAATGGAAGAAGAGGCACAGCACGCCGACGCACTGATGCGCCGCATCCTGATGCTCGAAGGCACGCCGCGCATGCGTCCCGACGACCTGGATGTCGGTACCACAGTCCCTGACATGCTCGCTGCCGACCTGCGATTGGAATACAAAGTCCGGGCTGCACTGTGCAAGGGCATCGAGTTGTGCGAGCAGCACAACGACTATGTCACCCGTGAAATCCTGCGTGTGCAGTTGAACGACACCGAAGAAGATCACACTTACTGGCTGGAAAAGCAGTTGGGCCTGATCAAGCTGGTCGGCCTGGAGAATTACCTGCAATCGCAGTTCTGATTCCCGGCCATAAAAAAGCCCCTGTCGCCTTAACGGTGACAGGGGCTTTTTGTTGGGCCCAATAAATTAGGCCCGGTCGCGCGCCAACAACGGTTTGAGGTAGTAACCGGTGTGCGACTGCGGCATCTCGGAGACTTCCTCCGGTGTGCCCACCGCGATGATCTGGCCACCCTTGGAGCCACCTTCAGGCCCCAGGTCCACCAGCCAGTCAGCCGTCTTGATTACATCGAGGTTGTGTTCGATCACGACTACGGTGTTGCCGTGGTCGCGCAAGCGATGCAGCACGTCGAGCAATTGCTGGATATCCGCGAAGTGTAGGCCGGTGGTCGGCTCATCCAGGATATACAAGGTCTTGCCAGTATCACGCTTGGACAGCTCGCGCGACAGCTTCACCCTTTGCGCCTCGCCGCCGGACAACGTGGTCGCCGACTGCCCCAGCTTAATGTACGACAGACCCACATCCATTAACGTCTGCAGCTTGCGCGCCAACGCCGGAACCGCATCGAAGAACACCCGTGCTTCCTCGATGGTCATCTCCAGGGTTTCGTGGATGCTCTTGCCCTTGTACTTGATCTCCAGGGTCTCGCGGTTGTAGCGCTTGCTCTTGCATACATCGCAGGGCACGTAGATGTCCGGCAGGAAGTGCATCTCCACCTTAATCAGGCCATCGCCCTGGCACGCTTCGCAGCGCCCGCCCTTGACGTTGAACGAGAACCGGCCAGGCCCGTAGCCCCGTGAGCGGGACTCCGGGACACCCGCAAACAACTCGCGAATCGGTGTGAACAGCCCGGTGTAGGTCGCCGGGTTCGAGCGCGGCGTACGGCCAATCGGGCTTTGGTCGATATCGACCACTTTGTCCAAGTGCTCCAGGCCCTTGATGCTGTCATGCGCTGCTGCTTCAAGAGTTGTCGCGCCGTTCAAGGCGGTGGCACTCAACGGGAACAGGGTGTTGTTAATCAACGTCGACTTGCCTGAGCCGGAAACACCCGTCACGCAGGTCAGCAGGCCCAGGGGGATTTCCAGGTCCACGTTACGCAAGTTGTTGCCACGAGCGCCCTTGAGGTGCAGTGCCAGCTTCTTGTTGCGTGGTGTGCGCTTGGCCGGCACTTCAATCTTCACACGGCCGGACAGGTACTTGCCCGTCAGCGAGTCCGGGTGCGCCATGACTTCGGCAGGTGTGCCCTCGGCGACAATGTGCCCACCATGAACACCCGCGCCCGGGCCGATATCGACGACGTAATCTGCCAGGCGAATCGCATCTTCATCGTGTTCGACCACGATCACGGTGTTGCCGATATCCCGCAGGTGTTTCAGCGTGCCGAGCAAGCGGTCGTTGTCGCGTTGGTGCAAACCGATCGACGGTTCGTCGAGGATGTACAGCACCCCCACAAGCCCCGCGCCAATCTGGCTGGCCAGGCGAATCCGCTGGGCTTCACCGCCGGACAGCGTATCGGCGCTGCGATCCAGCGACAGGTAGTCCAGGCCCACATTGACCAGGAACTGCAAGCGCTCGCGAATTTCCTTGAGGATCTTGTCGGCAATCTCGCCGCGACGGCCGGTGAGCTTGAGCACGCCAAAGTATTCACAGGCGTCGCCGATAGGCAGGTTGGTCACCGCCGGCAACGTCTTCTCACCCACCCACACATGCCGCGCCTCACGACGCAGGCGCGTGCCGCGGCAATCCGGGCAGGGTTGGGTGCTGAGGAATTTCGCCAGCTCTTCACGCACGCTGGCCGATTCGGTTTCGCGGTAGCGGCGCTCCAGGTTGGGCACGATGCCTTCGAACGGGTGGGAGCGCTTGACGATGTCGCCGCGGTCGTTCAGGTATTTGAAGTCGACATTCTGCGAACCGCTGCCATGGAGGATGACTTTCTGCTGATCCGCCGGCAGTTGGTTGAACGGCACTTCCAGGCTGAATTTGTAGTGGGAGGCCAACGACCCCAGCATCTGGAAGTAATAGACGTTACGCCTGTCCCAACCACGTATCGCACCTTCGGCCAAGGTCAGCTCGCCATTGACCAGGCGCTTGATGTCGAAGAACTGCTTCACGCCGAGGCCATCGCACGTCGGGCAGGCGCCGGCCGGGTTGTTGAAGGAGAACAGCTTGGGTTCCAGCTCGCTGATGGCGTGGCCACAGATCGGGCAGGCAAAGCGCGCGGAGAAGATGATTTCTTCACCCGGCTCGTCGTCCATCGGCGCCACCAGGGCAATGCCATCCGCCAGCTTCAAGGCCGTCTCGAACGATTCAGCCAGGCGCTGCTGCAGGTCAGCCCGTACCTTGAAGCGGTCCACCACCACATCGATGGAGTGCTTCTTCTGCTTGTCGAGCTTCGGCGCTTCGTCCAGCTCATAGAGCTTGCCGTTGATCCGCGCACGTACAAAACCTTGTGCGCGAAGCTCTTCGAAGACGGAGAGATGTTCGCCCTTGCGCTCGCGAATCACCGGCGCGAGCAACATCAGCTTGGCGCCTTCCGGCTGGGCCAGCACCAGGTCAACCATCTGGCTGACGGTCTGGGCTTCCAGGGGAATGTCGTGGTCGGGGCAACGCGGAATACCCACGCGTGCATACAACAGACGCAGGTAATCGTAGATTTCGGTGATGGTGCCCACGGTGGAGCGCGGGTTGTGGGAGGTTGATTTCTGCTCGATGGAGATCGCCGGCGACAGGCCTTCAATGGTGTCGACGTCGGGCTTTTCCATCATCGACAGGAACTGCCGGGCATAGGCCGACAGCGATTCCACATAGCGCCGCTGGCCTTCGGCGTACAGCGTATCGAACGCCAGGGACGATTTGCCGGACCCCGACAAACCGGTGATGACGATCAGTTTGTCCCGGGGCAGGGTCAGGTCGATGTTCTTCAGGTTGTGGGTTCTAGCCCCACGAATCAGGATCTTGTCCAAGATGGCCTCGCACGGCGGGCGTAAATAATGCCGGAGTATACGGCTAAAGACTGGATGAATATACACTGTCAAATGGCCGCTTGCAGCCTTACATGAAAGCTGCGCGGCAAAGCGCCGCATATACCCTCTCAATCGATGGGACTGGTAGAATCGCCGCCGGTTCACACGAGGTTTTTCCATGCACGATCCCCACAGCGAACGCATGAGTAGCGGCGAGACCCGAGCGGCAAGCGGTCTGGCCCTGGTGTTCGCCTTCCGTATGCTTGGCATGTTCATGGTGTTGCCGGTACTGGCGACCTATGGGATGGATCTCGCAGGCGCGACCCCCGCCCTGATCGGCCTGGCGATTGGCGCCTATGGCCTGACCCAGGCGATTTTCCAGATTCCATTCGGGATCATTTCCGACCGCATTGGCCGCCGCCCGGTGATTTACCTGGGGCTGATCGTGTTCGCCCTCGGCAGTGTGCTCGCGGCCCAGTCGGATTCGATCTGGGGGGTGATTGCTGGCCGTGTCCTACAGGGCGCCGGGGCGATTTCTGCTGCCGTCATGGCACTGCTGTCGGACTTGACCCGCGAACAACACCGCACCAAGGCCATGGCCATGATCGGCATGACCATCGGCCTGTCGTTTGCCGTGGCCATGGTGGTCGGCCCCTTGCTGACCCGTGCCTTCGGCCTGCACGGCTTGTTCCTCGCCACGGGCGGCATGGCGCTGTTCGGCATCGTGATCGTGGCCTTCATGGTGCCGCGCTCCACTGGCACGCTGCAGCACCGCGAATCGGGTGTTGCGCGCAAGGCGTTGTTGCCGACGCTCAAGCACCCCGACCTGCTGCGCCTGGATTTAGGTATCTTCGTATTACACGCCATGCTGATGTGCAGCTTCGTCGCCTTGCCCCTGGCGCTGGTGGAAAAAGCCGGCCTGCCCAAGGAACAGCACTGGTGGGTCTATCTCACTGCGCTGCTGATTTCGTTCTTCGCCATGATTCCGTTCATCATCTACGGCGAGAAGAAACGCAAAATGAAACGAGTTTTGCTGGGCGCCGTCGCGACGCTGATGCTCACTGAGCTATTCTTCTGGCAGTTCGGCGACAGCCTGCGAGCGCTGGTAATCGGTACGGTGGTGTTTTTCACCGCATTCAACCTGCTAGAGGCCTCACTGCCTTCGCTGATCAGTAAAGTTTCACCGGCCGGTGGCAAGGGCACGGCGATGGGGGTGTATTCCACCAGCCAGTTCCTCGGTTCTGCACTGGGCGGCATCATGGGTGGCTGGATGTTCCAGCATGGCGGTTTGTCGGTTGTGTTCCTTGGATGCGCTGGGCTGGCTGCACTTTGGCTGGTCTTTGCTGTTACCATGCGCGAACCTCCCTACGTCACAAGTCTGCGTTTGCCGCTATCGCCCGAGGCGATCCGTGAGAGCGGTCTGGTAGAGCGCCTCAAGGCCATCGTAGGGGTAACCGATGCAGTCGTGGTTGCTGAAGAGGCAGCCATTTACATCAAATTGGACACCGAATTATTGGACCGCGCGACGCTTGAGCAACTGGTCAATCCAGTGCCGACAGCGCGCCCAGCCTAGGAGAACGTTATGGCCCGTGGGGTTAACAAAGTCATATTGGTCGGTACATGCGGCCAGGATCCCGAAGTTCGCTACTTGCCTAACGGTAACGCCGTGACCAACCTGAGTCTGGCGACCAGCGAACAGTGGACCGACAAGCAAACCGGCCAGAAGGTCGAGAAAACCGAATGGCACCGTGTGTCGATGTTCGGCAAGGTGGCAGAGATTGCCGGTGAGTACCTGCGTAAAGGTTCGCAGGTCTATATCGAAGGCAAGCTGCAAACCCGCGAGTGGGAAAAAGACGGCATCAAGCGTTACACCACCGAAATCGTGGTCGACATGCAAGGCACCATGCAACTGCTGGGCGGCCGTCCGCAGGGCGACCAACAGGGCCAGGGCGGCATGTCCAACTCGGCACCGCGTCCACAGCAGTCGCGTCCGCAGCCAAGCCAGCAGCCTCAGCGTGAGTCGCGTCCAGCGCCACAACAGGCCGCTCCGCAACCGGCCCCGGATTTCGACAGCTTTGATGACGATATCCCGTTCTGAGATCCACCAGAGACTTTTCTGTAAAGTTTCCCCCGAGAACCCCCGCATTGCGGGGGTTTTCGCGTTTTTGGGGTGTAAAAAATAAATTGACTGTTTTTTACTAGGCTCATACCTTGAATTTACGTATGGAATTCGAGGTGTGTATGCAGTTATCGGTCAGACGGTTTCAGGGAGAGTCGGGGGAGAGATTTTCGATCCTGGTCGATGACACAGGTATGACCGACTCATTCTTGCAGTCAGTGATGTAGTAACCCGTTGCAACGCACTGAAGAGCGATCTCGCCAATGACTAATATTTTTCTGTTTGTCCCCAAGGCCCAGCTTTCCAGTCGGCAGCACCTGGACGAGTTCATCCTCATGTGCCGGGACAGGCTTACAGTTTTTGGCGCCGATCTCGACTGGTACAGTAATGCGTGGCCAACGAGGACGGTATCTACGGTGCAGATCGCTGGAGTCAGCATCAGATCAAAACCCTCGAACGAGCTGATCAACTGATCGAAATTCTGGAGTCGAAGGATACACCCGACGGCACGATCATTCGTTTAAGCAATGACCAGGAGTTCAGTCCGCTGAAGCGTGCTATTGCTGCCCGATCAACTGCCCCGAGCCTACCTGCACCCGAAAACGACGAGCCGGACATGGACGAGCTCCGTGCACTGATGGGGATGTAAGGCATGGCAAAGCACTTGAGTCCGAAAGACCTGGATATGATTGTCGGCTTGATTGACGGTTGGGAAGGAAAGCTCGCCTGGGAGGCGCTTTGCGATGCCATTGAGCCGTTGCTAGGGTCACGGCCTACTCGGCAAACCTTGAATTCTCACGAGAAGATTAAGAGCGCGTTCACCCACCAAAAAGCCAGGCTGAAGTCCGGTTTTGTTTCAACCAAGCGACCTGCCAGCCTCAGCATCGCTGAGCAGAGAATTCGTCGGCTGGAGGCTGAAAATCACCGACTAGAGCGTGAGAACGAACGGTTGTTGGAGCGGTTCATGCGTTGGCAGTACAACGCCCATAAATTCAACGTGTCGGCGGACAAGCTTGATGCTCCGCTGCCGTTTGTTGACCGTGACTCCTCAGAGGCGAAATCCTGATGGCTAACGGGCAGCAGATTGCTGAACAAAACCACGCTGCTTTTCTTGCCTGGGCAACCTCGAAGTCCGACGGTGACTTCAGAGAGTACGTTCACCGGGGCAAGCTGAAGCGTTCCGACATCGCAACTGAGTGCGGGTTCGGGAAGAGTGCTCTCGTGCAGAATCCGGCCATCCGTTCGGCGCTGGAGAGCCTTGAGGCTGAACTCAGGGTGGCAGGGGTATGCTGATCAACATCAGTGTACGCATCACCAGCATCCGTTCTGCTAACCGCAAGGGGAGTATCGCATTCGGTCACCTTTCAGCCTGGCGCCTCCGTGTCGTTGATCGCTCGCGAACATGACGTCAAAGCCAACCTGGTATGAGATTGTTGATCCGGTACCAGCTTAAGAAAATTGTAACTATCCGGACAAGACACCTTCCTGGCGCCGTCGCTTAAGGCGATACCAGCCGACGTTGCGGGCGAGTGAGATTACCGACCTGTTGCCGTATCGGTGGGCGCCCGTTTAGTCACGCAAGGTGAGTTGGCGGAACGCTGACAGAAAATTAAATAGACCTTGAGATATTCAGCGCTAGCGCTAGCCGGGTCAGACTCTCAAAATAGGGTGTTTTACACGTTTGAAAAAACCAGAGTCATCCATGAGCAGTCCATACCAAGCCAACTTCACGCAGTGCTCTCTGATCGTGCCTGAGACCCGAATCGTTGCCGCGCTGTTATTGCAGGGTGTAGACGTTCAGGAGTGGGATAGGCAGATACGCGACTTGAATGTGCTGCAAAAGCGTACGGCTAGGACTGCCGATACCTATGCCAATCTGGCCCGTTTACGTCTGCAAACCATGAGCACTGATTTGTGGGCGCTGGTACGGGATGGTAGCGCTCCCATCGCCACCCACGCCGCTCTTGCCGTCACGGTTAAGTTCTCGCCGTTATTCGGGGACTTCCTGCGTACGGTTGTGCGCGATCAGTTCCGCCGTTTCGCCACCCATATAGAAGCGCGTCACTGGGACGCCTACATTGAAGACAGCCTGCGTGCGCAACCGAATATGCCTACCCTCAGCGACTCCACACGGGTTAAGTTAAGGCAAAATGCCATGCGTATGCTGGCGGAGGCTGGTTTCATCGAGAACACCCGTAGCTTGCGCCTACGCAGTCAGCAGATAGAACCAGCGGTTCTTCACTATTTACGTCAACACAATGAGCATTACGTGCTCGATTGCCTTCAGGTATGCCCGTGACCGACCTCGACGAACGCCTCAATAAAATCCTGGATAAGGTCACCTCCGATGACTTTCTCGGTGGTCAGGGCTTGGGCAACGAGGTGCCGTTCTATGCCTTCGATTATCTGCCGCAGGATGAAGTGAAGGTGCGCGAGCACGTCCGGTTTCTCCAAGGGGCGATTATCAAGCGCCGCCCTGAACTCAAGGTTGCCTTTATCAACCTGTTCGAGCTGATGCTCGACATGCTGAAAGACCGCAACAAATTGGATCAATCCATAGAGATGCAAGCCAAGAAAGGTGACGACTACATGCTCAAGGCCCTCAAGGCACCACTTGATGCAGGCAAGGTCGCCAAAGAACTGGTTGATCGCTATCCGCCAAGTGAGTTTGGCCTGCTGGTCATCAACGGTGTCGGCAGTGCCTACCCGCTGATTCGCACCCACAACCTTCTGAATAACCTCCAGCCGTTTATGGGGCAGACCCCGTTGGTGGTTTTCTATCCCGGCCTCTATGACGGCCAATCGCTAAAGCTGTTCGGTCAGCTGGGCGAGAAACCCTATTACCGCGCTTTCCGACTGGTGAGCTGAACAGGATGTCCACCGTGCAAATCAAGAGTCTGTTTACCCGCTCTATTCACCGCTCGATCAACGGCGTGATCAAGGCTGACCAGGATGACGCTGAGTCCGTCTGGCAAGAGCTGGATGAGTACGTCATCACCCGCGAGTTGGATCAGCATCTGCGCAGCTTTTTTGAAAGCTACCTGGCTGCCCTGGACAAGCCTCAGGATGCGTCGGGGCGAGTAGGGGTGTGGATCTCCGGTTTCTTCGGTTCGGGTAAATCGCACTTCTTGAAGATCCTCTCCTACCTGCTGGAAAACAAACAGGTCAGCAAGGACGCCGTCACGCGCCAGGCCATCGATTTTTTTGAGCGCAAAATCGCCGACCCGATGCTCGCCGCTGATATCAAGCGCGCCATCGCCGCCGAGACAGATGTGCTGCTGTTCAACATCGACAGCAAGGCTGATAGCGGTGACGGCCGCGACGCCATCCTTCGTGTCTTCCTGAAGATCTTCAACGAGCGCCTGGGCTTCTGCGGCGATCACCCGCATATCGCTCACATGGAGCGTCACCTGGACGACCTGGGCAAGTTTGCTGGGTTCAAGCAGGCATTCGCTGACGCTTCAGGCTCAACTTGGGAAGATGAGCGCGACGCCTACCATTTCCAGGTTGATGCGTTGGCTACGGCCCTGTCGAAAACCCTTGGGCAGGAAATCAAGGATGCCGATGCTTGGGTGGAACGTTTTGAAAACGACTTCAGCCTCAACGTCGAAAGCTTCGCCAAATGGGTGAAGGAGTACCTAGATAAGCGCGGCAAGGATCAACGCATCGTGTTCCTGGTGGACGAAGTCGGCCAGTTCATTGGCCAGGACACACACCTAATGCTCAGCCTGCAAACCATCACCGAAAACCTCGGTACGATCTGTGGTGGTCGCGCCTGGGTTCTGGTTACCTCGCAGGAGGACATCGACGCTGTGCTGGGTGAAGTACGCGCCTCCAAGGCTAACGACTTCTCCAAGATTCAGGGTCGCTTCAAAACCCGCTTGTCGCTGTCCAGCGGCAACGTCGATGAAGTCATCCAGCGTCGCCTGCTCGACAAAGAACCAGAGCCCAAGGATGCCCTGCGCAAGATCTACCGCGAGAAGGCTGACATCCTGCGCAACCAGCTCAGCTTCACCAACACCGGTCGCACATACAAAGCGTTCACCGACGAAGACAATTTCGCCGCCGTTTACCCCTTTGTGCCGTATCAGTTCCAGCTGGTGCAGCGCATTTTTGAAAGCATTCGTAAGGCGGGTGCCACCGGTACCCACTTGGCCCGAGGCGAGCGCTCGCTGCTGGATGCGTTCCAATCAGCCGCCAAGGCCGTCAGTGATAAAAACGTCGGCGTCCTGGTACCGCTTTACCGCTTCTATCCGTCTATCGAGGGCTTCCTTGAGGGCGTGGTCAAATCGACCATTGACAATGCCGCCAGTAACCCAAGCCTGCAAGAATTCGATCCCTTTGTGTTGAAGACTCTGTTCCTCATCCGATACGTCGATGAGATCAAGGGCAATGTCGATAACCTGATCACCCTGTTTATCGATGAGATCGACGCTGACCGCCAAGGTCTGCGCAAGCAGATTGAAGACAGTCTTCAGCGTCTGGAAAAGGAAACCCTGGTCAGTCGTAACGGCGATGACTTTTTCTTTCTGACCAATGAAGAACGTGACATCAGCCGCGAGATAAAGGACGTCGACCTCACTAGCGCCGACGAGGCGCGCGAGCTGGGTCAGCTGCTGTTTGATGAAGCGCTGCGTGGCCAGCGCAAGTTCCGCTTCTCCGACAACGGCAAAGACTTTGGCCTCAATCGCCAGTGCGATCTGCATCCCCTAGGCAACCGCATTGATGGCGACCTGCTGATCTCGGTCATCAGCCCACTGGTGGATGATCGTGGCACTTGGAATGAGCAGCGCTGCATCCTTGAATCCAGTCAGGGTGACGGCAGTGTGCTCTTGCGTCTGGAGGACGAGCGTGACCTGGCCCGTGAACTTCGTCTGTACCTGCAAACCGACAAGTACATCACGCGCAAAAACGACGGCACATTGCCGCACAACACCAAGCGCATCCTTCAGGATCGTGCAGAGGAAAACCGCCAGCGCCGCCAGCGCCTGAGTACCACCGTGGATCGTCTGCTGCGGGAGGCCGAGGTGTATGTGGCAGGCAACAAACTCGAAACCAAGGCTTCCAGTGCACCGATGTTAGCGGAGGAGGCGCTCGACTACCTGGTGCGTAATACATTCAGCAAGCTGGGCTACATCCAGCACCTGAGCAGCGACCCTCAGAAAGAAATCCAGACCATGCTGGCCACGCCGCAAACGCCGGGCCTTGGTTTGGAGAGCACTGGCGAAGCCAACCCGCGTGCCCTCAAAGAGGTTAGCCAGCACATTGAATTGCTCGCCTCACAATCGCGACGCATCGTCCTGCATGACCTAGCGGAGACTCACTACGGTCGTCGGCCCTGTGGTTGGCCGGAATGGGAAACCGTACTGCTGGTCGTGCGCCTGATGCTCAAAGGCGAAGTCAGCCTGATCGGTAACGGTGGCCCGCTGGCACCGCAGCAAATATGGAATGAAATCTCCACCCCGGCGCGCTGGCGCACCACCGAAATTCAGAAGCGCCAACAGGTCGGCTCCGGCGAGCTGCAAAAAGCCCGCCAGCAATTCAAAGAGGTGTTTCAGAAGATCGCCCCGGATGGCGAGGACAGTCTCTACAGCCTTCTTCAAAACAGTCTGGCTACCTGGGAGGTTGAGTTCAAACAGTGGCGCGCATTGGCACAGACCGGTCAGTACCCGGGTTTGGACGACATCGACCAGGGCCTTAAGTTGATTGGCAAACTCAAGACAGCTCCGGATAGCTTTGATGCCATTCAGCTGTTCCTCAAGGAACGCAGTGCACTGCTCGACCTCTCTGACAGCTACGGCGATCTGGATAACTTCTACAGCAGCCAGAAATCCGCCTGGGACAAACTAGGTGCGGCTCAGCGGGACTTCCAGCCCAACCGGCCCAAGCTGGAGAAGGATGAAAAAGCCGCTCGTGCACTGGCTCGCATCGACGAAATCCTCAGTGCCAAAGCACCGTTCAATCTCATTCGCGAAGGTGAAGGGCTGATCCAAACGATCACCCAGATCAACGACGGCTTCCTGAGGGGGGCCCACGAGCGCGCGGATGCTTGGTTGGACAAGCAATTGGCCAAGGTCAACACCGAACTGGATGACCTGCAAGCAAGCACGGATCAGCGCAACAAGAGCCTGCTCGCCCTGCAGAACCTCCGGCAGCGTATTAACAAACAGCGCAGCCTGGCCCATATCAATGACATGTTGGATGAGGCCCGCGATCTGGCCGATGCCGCTATCGATCATCTGCACCTGTTGGCCGAACAGGCCGCCGCCAAAGCTAAAGCAGCAGCCAGTGCACCGGCACCAATGCCCGTGGCATCTGGTAGCGGTAACCCTGGTCTGCCGGTAGCAGAGTCCTCTACTCCGATTGTTAATACGCCTGCGGCAGTTGTAGCTCCGGCGGCGCCAATCAAAAAACGCAGGGTAGTGGATGCTCAACTGCTTGCTGGCTCCGGTTATATCGAGACCCTGGCCGATATCGACAGCTTCCTTGCCAAACTGCGTAATGAGCTTGAGCAGGCAATCGCCGACAATCAACGCGTTGAAATTCGCTAAGGAACAGCCATGTACAAACCAGGCGGTACCATCAAGCAGCTGTTGGACAAGGTCGCTTCGCAGGAGTACATCCTGCCGGCGATTCAGCGTGAATTCGTTTGGTGGCCAGAGCAGATCTGTCGGTTGTTCGACAGTCTCATGCAGGGCTACCCCTTCGGAACTTTCCTGTTCTGGCGTATCGCACCGGAGAAGCGCCAAGAGTACCAGTTCTATGATTTTGTCCGTGACTACCATGAGCGCGACAACTATCACTGCGCTTTGCTGAAAGCCCTCCCCGAACGGGATCTCGTCGCGGTGCTCGACGGCCAGCAGCGTATGACGGCGCTTAACATTGGCTTGCGTGGCTCCTACGCCTGGAAGCTGCCAGGCAAATGGTGGTCGAGCAATGATGCCTTCCCGATCCGTCATCTTTACCTGGATCTGCTGGGCGAGCCTGATGTGGAAACCGGCTCCGAGTACCGTTTTGAGTTTCTCACTGAGACCGCTACGGAGCTAACGGGCGAAGGCCAACTGTGGCTTCGCATTAGTCGCGTCCTGCTCGAGAGCGAGGATGATCTGATCGACAGCTTGGACGAGCTTGATCTCAGTGGTGAACAGCGCCGGCAAGCGAAGAAAGTTCTCCGCCATCTCTACCGCACTGTTCACCACAAAGAGCTGATTAGCTACTACGAAGAAGCCGAGCAGGATCTTGGTCGTGTCCTGAATATCTTCATTCGTATGAACAGTGGCGGCACACCGCTTTCCTACTCGGATCTATTGCTATCCATTGCCGTGGCGCAGTGGTCGAAGCTTGATGCCCGGCAGGAGATTCATCAGCTCGTCGACCAGATGAACAAAGAGGGCGACCAGTTCAATTTCAGTAAAGACCTAGTGCTCAAAGCTGGTTTGATGTTGTCGGACATTGGCAGCGTCGGCTTCAAGGTGGAAAACTTCAACAAGGCCAACATGGCACTGCTGGAGGAAAACTGGTCACGCATACGCGAGGCATTGCTGCTTTCGGTTCGGTTGCTGGCCAGCTTTGGTTTCAACAGCCAGAACCTACGTGCCGACAGTGCCCTACTGCCTATCGCTTACTACCTCTTCGCCCGCCAACCTGGGGAGGGCTATTTGTCCCGCGTTGAGTACGCTCAGGATCGTGAAAATGTGCGTAAGTGGCTGATTCACAGCCTGCTCAAGGCTTCGGGGATCTGGGGCAGTGGTCTGGACACCCTACTGACTGCTTTGCGTGAGCAGATTCGTACCCATGCGCAGACGGGCTTCCCTGTATCTCAGATCGAAAGCGTGATGTCTGCGCGCGGTAAGACGCTTTCCTTCGCGGAGGAGGAGCTGGACGAGTTGGTCGAGCTTCCCTATGGCGACAAGCGAACTTTTGCTTTGCTCTCGCTGATCTTCCCAGGCTTCGACCTGTCCAGGCACTTCCATGTAGACCATATCTACCCGCAGGCTCGTTTCACCAAGCCTCAGCTGCGTAAAGCAGGTATCCCGGAGGAGTTGGTAGCAGAGGTGGCGGATAAGGCTAACCGTCTGGCTAACCTCCAGTTGCTCGAAGGCAGCATCAACAACCAAAAACGCCAGAAGATGCCACATGACTGGTACGCCCAGTTCAAGCCTGATGCCCTCGCGCGCCATCAGTATCTGGCGGGTTTAGAAATCACCGATCTCCCAGAAACGCTGGCGGCGTTCCCGGCATTTTATGAACAGCGTCGCAAGGCGCTCAGAGCCCGAATCGTTTCAGCCCTTCAGTAGCCATATTTGCCGTGGAGAAATGCCATCATGGAAGAGCCGCTGAAGGCTACCGACTGGCAGCGAATTACCGATGAGGTAAAGATTACCTATACCTCACACCTTGAGCTCTACAGCTTCAAAAAGTACCCCGCGCTCGATTATGAGACCTTCAAGAACACCTTCTCTGAGTTGGCAGAGAAGGTGGATCTATTGGCAGCGCTGCTTTGGAAGTGGGGGCACTGGGGCAAGGACGACTTTCCCTCCAAGCAGAAGTCCTTGATCGGCGAGATCGAGAGTCTGTGGCCTACTTTTCGAGGCTGGGCGTTATTTGCTGGTGATCAATTCACCCCCGAAGCCACTTTTCAATGGTGGGATAAGCGTTTGGGTAGGCTGCGCTATATCACCGTCGCCTACCTGACTCACCTGATCCATCCGCTACAGGTGCCAATCATCGACCAGCACAATTTCCGTGCGATGAATCATCTGCGGCGAATCCCGTCCGCCAAGAAAAAACCATCTACCTGGTGCGATATCGTCCGGCTCAAGCACTTTCTGCATGAGGCGAGCAAACGATTTCAACGCCCAGAAACTGAATTCGACAAATACCTAATGATGTATGGCCGTGCGCTCAAGCCGCGCAAGGTCAGATCGTCTCCCAAGGAACAGGCATGAACCGCTCTGCACTCAAGAAATACGCCCCTCAGGCCCGTCTCGACTTCATTGAGGCCGTTACCCTGCGTACCCGTCGTCTGGGGCTTGATCCGGCAATGTCGGTCAGTGTCGAACAAACGGGCGACGTATTGCTGATTGGTGGCCAGCCGTTCCCCGCCAGCGTTGCCAAGCAGCGCTCTGAGCTGGCTCGACGTATTCAGCAGCAGGGCTTTAATGCTGTGATCGAGGCGCTGGCTTACACCTGGTTTAACCGTCTGGTAGCCATCCGCTTTATGGAACTAAAAGGCTACCTGAGTCACGGCTATCGTGTGCTTAGCCACCCGCAAGGCCATCAACCTGAGATCCTCGATCACGTTCAGCATCTCGATTTACCTGGCTTGGACAAGGCTGAAGTTATCCGCCTGAAAACCGCAGGCAATCAGGACGAAGTGCTGTACCGTGAGATCCTTCTCGCCCAGTGCCATGAACTGCACCGAAACATGCCGTTCCTCTTCGAGGCGCTGGACGATGCCACCGAGCTGCTGCTCCCGGACAACCTCCTGCGCACCGATTCGCCTATTGCCCGCCTGGTCAGCGATATCGAAGAGGCCAACTGGCAAGAGGTAGAAATCATTGGCTGGCTCTACCAGTTCTATATCAGCGAAAAGAAGGACGAGGTGATCGGCAAGGTGGTCAAGAGCGAGGACATTCCTGCCGCCACTCAGCTATTTACCCCCAACTGGATCGTTCAGTACCTAGTGCAGAATAGCCTTGGTCGGCTCTGGTTAATGGCCAATTCTGGCTCTAACCTAAAAGAAAAAATGCCGTACTATGTTGACCCCGCCGAACAAACGCCGGAAGTTCTAACTCGGCTGGATGCATTGATCACAGTGCGGATGGATGAGGATGGCGGGACGCTTAACCCGGAGTCCCTCTCCATCCTAGATCCGGCCTGTGGTTCTGGTCATATTTTGGTTGAAGCGTACAACCTCCTGCGCGCCATCTATGAGGAGCGTGGTTATCGCCTGCGCGATATTCCACGGCTGATCCTGCAAAAGAACTTATTCGGGTTGGACATTGATGACCGTGCCGCGCAGCTTGCAGGTTTTGCCCTGTTGATGAAGGCTCGAGAGGATGATCACCGTCTGTTTGATGATGAAGGTAACCCTCCGCGCTTGAATGTGCTGGCCGTCCAGCAAAGTGCAGACTGGCCAGATGAGGAAATAGCTCAGACCATCATCAATGCTGCGATTCAGATCGAAGGTGGAGAAGAATTCCACTCTGGACAATTGTTTGGTGGTGGGCAGCTTGCGACCCAGCATAGCTCCGGGCTTACCGTTCTCGACGTGCGGCAACTGATACAACTGTTTGAGAATGGCAAAACTTTTGGTTCTCTTATCCGCGTGCCTGATGCTCTTAAGAATAAGTTGGGGAGTATGATCGATCTGCTCACGAGCGTGCTTGATCGCGGAGATGACTTGTCCAGAAGTTATGCTAAACAGGTGCTGGAGCAGTTTGCTTTGCCTGCAAATATCTTAAAGCTGCAATACGATGTCGTTGTAGCGAATCCACCCTATATGGGCGCTAATGGTATGAATCAAGCGCTTAAAGGATTTGCTAAGAAGTATTTTGCGGCGAGTAAGGCTGACTTGTTTGCAATGTTCATTGAGCGAGGATTTTTTTGGAGTAAATCTTCCGGATTTAACAGTATGGTAACAATGCAGAGTTGGATGTTTATTGCGACATATGAGGGGATGAGAAGGAATATTTTGGCTGAGCGAGCTTTGTCCAGTCTTGTTCAAATTGGCTACAATAGCTTTCCTGAAATGAATTCAAAGGTAGCGCAGGCTTGCGCCTTTAGCTTTTTCGGTAGTTATCCCGCTGGCTTTTCTGGAGTTTACGTTGATCTAAACTCGGCATCGCAGGCTGCTGATAAGAGTGAGTTGTTCTTAGGTCGTACGGAAAATAATGTTTATACTGTCCCCCAAGAAGGCTTTAAAAGTCTTCCGGGGAGCCCGTTGGCGTATGGAGTGTCGGAGACTGTAAGAAATATTTTTTCCTCTTATGATCGGGTTTCTGAATACTATCCGGTTAAGTCTGGGATTATGACGGGGAATGATCCGCTGTATCTCAGGCTGTGGTTCGAAGTAAGTCATGCAAAGATAGGATTCGGTTTGAATGGCTCGGAGGAAATGAGTAATTATTGGTATCCGATGAGTAAAGGTGGAGAGTTTAGACGATGGTATGGTAATAGCGAGCATGTAATTAATTTGAGAGAGGGTGGGTTAGATATTAAAGATGGAGGTGGTAATTATAGGCTTCGTGATGAGCGATTTTATTTTAAGAGGTATGTAACGTGGTCTAGGATTACTTCGTCGAAAGTTGCATTTCGGGTTCTTGATGGAGGTGTGCTTTTTGCGGACGCGGCACCTGGGGTTTTTGCTGGAGAGAATTGCAATGCTTTGGCGGGTTTTTTAAATTCAAAACTTGTTGATTATTTCTTGAAGGGTATAAATCCAACATTAAATATTCAAACTAGTGATGTTGAGGTTCTGCCATATAAGTCTGTTGGTGATGTGTGTGTGGTGGATGATATTTGCTCGGCCTACAAGGATGATTGGGATTCGTTCGAAGGGTCGTGGGATTTTACTTCTCTACCTTTTATTAATTGTGCTTTTCAGTCTCGTCGGCTTTCTCACGTGTGGGAGGAGCGAGAACTATTAGCGAAGCAAATATTTTCGTCAGTTAAGGCACTTGAAGAGAAAAATAATCGTATTTATATAGATGCATATGGCCTGCAGAGTGAACTGTCAGCGGAAATTGCAGAAGAAGAAATTATGCTTGCGCCTGCTGAGCGCGACAAAGACATGAAGCGTTTAGTCTCCTACGCAGTTGGCTGTATGATGGGTCGCTACAGTCTTGATGAGCAAGGTCTAATCTACGCCAATTCTGGCGGTATTGATTTCGATCCTTCGCGGTATACCAAATTCCGTGCTGACTCTGACGGTATTATCCCGATCACTGACGAGTCTTGGTTCGAAGACGACGCTGCCGAGTGCATGCGTGAGTTTGTTAAGGTAGTCTGGGGTACAGATGCTCATGTGGAAAATATGGAATGGCTGGCCGATAGCCTGGGCCGCAAAGCAGGCGAATCTGCTGACGACGCCATCCGCCGCTATCTATCCACCAGCTTCTACAAAGATCACCTGCAAACCTACAAGAAGCGCCCAATTTACTGGTTGTTCTCCAGTGGTAAGCAAAAGGCCTTCGAGTGCCTGGTTTACCTGCACCGCTACAACGAAGGCACGCTCTCGCGCATGCGCATGGAGTATGTTGTTCCCCTGCAAAGCCGCATGCAGGCCCGCATCGATAAGCTTGCTGACGACATCAATAGCGCCACCGGCAGCGCTCAGCAGAAAGCCTTGCAAAAGCGCAAAGACAAATTCACCAAACAACTCGAAGAACTCCGCCGCTTTGACGAAACCCTGCGCCCCTACGCTGATCAACGGATCGCCCTCGATCTGGATGATGGTGTCAAGGTCAACTACGGGAAATTTGGTGATTTGCTGGCAGACGTCAAGTCGATTACCGGCGGAAAAGAAGATTAAATAATAAAATTTAATGGGCTGCGAGAAGGCTCTACTGCCTATGGGATAGAGCGTTCTCTCCATTCGCATGCAGAGAGCCAGATAGTCAGGCTGGTCTATGAGGGGCTAAGCCGCCGCAATCGACCAGTCTTGCTCATGGGTTGACCCGACTTAAGGTAGGCAGTGCGAGCGGCATTTGCTGGATTATGCATTCAAGCATCCGTTCTAGGCATAGCGCTGACGAAAGCCGGACAGGATCCAATGATGTGCCACCAGTATTAGAATCATCTGATGCCGGCGGCTTTCGGTTCGGTACGACCGCGTTCCGAAGAGGCCTAAGGCATTTTTTACCAGCACGCAAAATTTTTTTATTGGCACTCTTTGACTACCCGATGGTGGTGAGTCAGATTGATTTATTTCTTTGGTAGAAGGCGCATCATAAGCGCTTTTTTGGTTTTAACCGCTGGGGGCGGTGATTGATGTCTGAGCTATCCGCACAACTCGAAAGAATCATCGATAGCCTGCGACAGCAGTTTTCCCGCAGCCGGGTGGTTTGGTGGGAGGATCCGCAGGGAGAATTCAGCGAAATACTCGAAGCTCTGCCATTGC
Organism: Pseudomonas sp. 18.1.10; assembly: GCF_024655625.1. Taxonomy (NCBI): domain Bacteria; kingdom Pseudomonadati; phylum Pseudomonadota; class Gammaproteobacteria; order Pseudomonadales; family Pseudomonadaceae; genus Pseudomonas; species Pseudomonas sp. 18.1.10. The sequence goes on along the minus strand of NZ_JANLGL010000007.1, from coordinate 12,081 downwards.
AAGATGTGCAGATTTTACGGCGGTTTGCGACGCCTGCGTTGGCAATCAAGCGGCAAATCGAGGTGCTTGATCCCGTAGGTCTGTTCCTCATTTATGAAGACCGAATCAGTCCTGATCCTGACCAGGACTGGCTGTTGGATATTCGTCTCTATGCTGCGCCATTTGCAGCAGATCGCACCTCCATGCTGTTGCAGGAGCTGGGGCTGCGTCAGCACAGCTTACGTGAGCACTTGAAGGAGCGTAGTGCGTTCTTCGCCAGCAAAGAACGAGTGGCCCGGATTTCTCGCCTACTCGGCCCGGATGACGATGAAGCGGCACTGGATCTGAAGATCCTCGCAGTGCTAGTTAAGATTGAACAAGCCGAGCTGTTTGCCGTGCTCACGGCCATTTTTGCGACCTTGGCCGAGGCCGATGAACTGGAAAATAACCAACTTTGGGAGTCAATTACCAAGTTCGACATGCAGCCAATGTTTTGGCAGCTGATGCAAAAAGCATTTGGCTATCAGCATAGCGAACCTACTCTGCGGCATTTTTTGGTGCGGTTGTTCGCTACCGATATGGGGCATGCCTTGCATGCTCAGGCCCCAGCCAACCTCAAAGCTCTTCAATTGAACCCGGCGCGTGCTGCGAATGTTGCCGTGTTCTTGTCTCAGTGGCGCGATAGCACTCTGCGTCAACATTCCTATGATCGGTTTTCGAAGCGAATTGCTACTGATTTGCGCCCTGCGGAGCTGTTAGCGCAGGTGCCGCTAGAGGCGTTAATGGCGGTCAGCACTTTTGTCGATGTTGAGCGGCTTATCGCTGAGCGGCTCCGGGATGCGGTGCTCAATAACACCAGCGAAGTTATAGGCCAGCAACTGCGTGATATGGCTAGTAGGCGGATGGATGGCTACTGGGCAAACCCGCGCTGGCCAGATAACGATGATGCCAATCGCTCCATCTGGTACGGTTACTACCGTTCGCTGATTGCTGCTTCCGAGCTGTTCGAGCTGAAGTTGCGTTACGGTGCAGGCTTTTCCTTTGCCTCAGCTGATGCATGTTACAGCGCTTATACCAGCGAGCTTTATCGTTTCGATCAGTTGTATAGGGCATATCACGAGGCTGCGGATGCAGTGTATGCACGTAGCCCTGATGCGCTGTCACCGCTGACTACCCGAGTTGAGCAGGATTATTTGAACGGATTTCTGCAATCCTTGGCTCAAAAGTGGGGCAGTTTCCTTGACGCCGGTTTGCTGCAGCAGTGGCAATTACCCGATGTACCTAATCAGCAGAATTTCTATGCAGAGCACGTTGAACGCTATCTGAAGGGGGGGGAGGATCGGCGGGTGTTTGTGGTCATCAGTGACGCACTGCGCTATGAGGTTGCTCAGGAGCTGAATGAATCGCTCAATGGTAAGTATCGCTTCTCCTCTGAGCTGAGTAGTCAGCTTGGCGTGCTGCCTTCGTATACTAAGCTTGGCATGGCCAGTTTGTTGCCCCACAAAGTGCTGAGCTATACCGATGCTGGCTTGGTACAAGTCGATGGTCTGAGCAGCGATGGTCTGGAATCACGTAACAAAATTCTGGCAGGTGTAAATGGCCTAGCGCTACGAGCCGAAGATTTTTTGAACATGAACAAGACTGATGGACGTGAACTGATCAAGCCTTATCGGGTGATCTACATCTATCACAACAAGATTGATGCCGTCGGTGACACCTCCAGCACTGAGAGCAGCACCTTCAGTGCCTGCCGCGATGCTATTGGGGAGCTAGAGTCCATCGTTAGTCGTATTATCAACAACCTAAATGGCCATCGCGTTCTGGTGACTGCTGACCACGGTTTTCTGTTCCAAGATTCTGCGCTTGAGGCGCTTGATAAGAGCAAGCTGCTCGCGAAGCCGGCAGGCAGTATCGTATCGAAGAAGCGCTACCTGATTGGTCGCAATCTCGGTAGCAGTGATCAGGTACACGCTGGCTTTATTCGAGACACTGCAGGCATCAGCGATGACATGATGTTCTGGTCGCCGAAAGGGGTGAATCGTTTCCACTTCGTTGGCGGGGCAAGGTTTATTCATGGTGGTGCGAGCTTGCAGGAAGTGGCTGTGCCGGTGCTCAAGGTGCAGCAGGTAAGAGGGCAGAAGGCCAAGGAGACGGCCGTACGCAAGGCGCAGGTCACGGTGTTGGGGAACAATTTCACAATCACCACGAATCGCTATGTGTTCAATTTGTTGCAGACCGAACCTGTATCCGAACGTGTGCATCCGGCTGTATTGCGCGTAGGGTTATTTGATGAGGATGGTGAAGCCGTTTCGGTTGTTGAGCAGGTTTCCATGGACAGCGATTCGCAGAATCTCGACCAGCGTCAGCGAAAGGTGATTCTTACCCTGTTAAACCGGCCTTTTTCTTCGAGCGAACGCTACTTCTTCAAGCTGCTGGACACTGAGACCGACGTCGAGCAATTCCGCATTGATGTGCGTATCAACCTGGCGATTAGCAATGACTTTGACTTCTGACAGCGGCAACCCTGAACTCGACCTGGATGCCCGGTTGAACCAGCATTTCACTGGCAAGGTGGTGCGCAAGGATCTGACCAAACGCTTGAAGGAAGGGATCAATGTGCCTGTGTATGTGCTGGAGTATTTGCTCGGCATGTATTGCGCCTCAGACAACGAAGAGGTGATCGTTGATGGTCTGGAGACTGTAAAGCGCATCCTTGCAGAGAACTATGTACGCCCGGATGAGGCGGAGAAGGTCAAATCCAAGATTCGTGAGCGTGGCAGCTTTAAGATCATCGACAAGGTTTCAGTCAGCCTGAACGAGCGCCGCGATATCTATCAAGCTCTGTTTATGAATCTGGGAGTCAAAGACGCCGAGATCCCTAGTCGTTTTATCAAGGAGTTCGAGAAGCTACTGGCGGGAGGTATCTGGTGCATCGTAACGCTGAATTACCTCTTCGAAGAGGGCGCGAAAGGTTCGCCCTTCACTGTGCATGACCTCAAGCCAATTCAGATGCCCAACATGGACATGGAGGCGCTGCTGGAGGCGCGTAAGAATTTCAGTGAAGAGCAGTGGCTGGATGTATTGTTGCGCTCGACCGGCATGGAGCCTGCTCATTTCAATGTGCGCACGAAATGGCATCTGCTCACCCGGATGATTGCCTTCGTCGAGAACAACTACAACTGCTGCGAGCTTGGCCCTCGCGGTACAGGCAAGAGTCACATTTACAAGGAAGTCAGCCCCAACAGCATTTTGGTGTCCGGTGGTCAGACCACGGTTGCCAACCTCTTCTACAACATGTCACGTAGGCAGATTGGCCTGGTCGGGATGTGGGATGTGGTTGCCTTCGATGAGGTAGCCGGTATCTCGTTCAAGGACAAGGACGGGGTACAGATTATGAAAGACTTCATGGCCTCTGGCTCATTTGCCCGTGGCCGTGACTCCATCTCAGCCTCTGCGAGCATGATGTTTGTTGGCAATATCAACCAGCCGGTCGACACCCTGGTGAAGACGAGCCACCTGCTGGCCCCATTTCCGAGTGCAATGATCGACTCTGCCTTTTTTGACCGTTTCCATGCCTATATCCCCGGCTGGGAAGTCCCGAAGATGCGTCCTGAGTTTTTCACCAACCGCTATGGGCTGATCACCGACTACCTGGCGGAGTTCATGCGTGAGATGCGGAAGCGCAACTTTGCTGACGCCATCGACCGTTATTTCAAGCTGGGGAATAACCTCAATCAACGTGACACGATTGCTGTGCGCAGGACGGTGTCAGGTCTGCTCAAGCTGCTGCATCCGAGCGCTGACTATGACCGCGAAGCGGTACGACGCTGCTTAGAATACGCCCTGGAAACGCGCCGCCGGGTGAAGGAGCAACTGAAGAAGATCGGTGGAATGGAATTCTTCGATGTGCACTTCTCGTACATTGATGCAGATACTCTTGAAGAAACCTTCATCAGCGTGCCAGAGCAGGGCGGTGGTGGGTTGATTCCTGAGGGGCAAGGCAAACCAGGGGCAATGCACTTGGTATCCACTGGTGCTAATGGCCATCTGGGGCTGTACCGTCTGGAAACCCAAATCACCGCAGGCAGCGGCAAATTGAACATGTCAGGCCTGGGTAGCAGTTCTTCTGCAAAAGAAGCACTCAAGGTCGCTTTTGATTACTTCAAGGCCAACATCAATCGCGTCAGCGCTGCTTCAAAAGTCGGCGATCACGATTACCACCTACATGTCGTGGAGCTTCATAACACCGGAGCCCCAAAAGCGCTAACCTTGGCAGCTTTCGTCGCTTACTGCTCTGCTTTGATGCAGAGACCGCTTCAAGCACAAATGGTGGTGTTGGGAGATATGAGCCTTGGCGGAAACGTGATACCCGTGGAGAACTTGGCCGAGTGCATGCAAGTGGCATTCGATGCGGGAGCAAAGCGTATTCTCTTACCGATGGCCAGCGTAACCGACATCCCCACCGTACCGGGTGAGTTGTTTGCCAAGTTCCAGACCAGCTTCTATAGCGATCCGGTGGATGCGGTTTTCAAAGCGCTTGGGGTGAGCTGAGTTAGGATGCATCCCTCCCCGCGAATCGCTGCAGGCAGTACTCATAAATGGTCATGGCGTCGCTCAAAGCCTGCAGTTATCCGGGAGAACATGCGTTACGTAGTCTGACCTGACAGGGATGAGGTGATTTGGCGGTGTAATTCGCCGTTTCAGCAGTGCGTGGGGGCTCTATGACTCGTACAACCCAGAAAAAATCTAACTTGCGACGAGGCCGGCCCCGGCTCAAAATGCAACGTACTATCTATCAAATCAAATTGTCCGGGTGGGAGTTCTCATGGTCATTCAGTCTAGCGCTTCCAAATAGTTTTAAGGCTGGCGAAGGCCATTATCATGAGAATTTGATCCTGACTCTGAAGGGCGAAGTGCTCTACCCGGAGAACTTCAAATACCCGGAGGTTGAGTGCCAGCTCTACGCGGATCCTCAATTGATTCAAGACATAGCCCCCCCAAAAGGAATTGGGTCTATGACAGCAAGCGGGAAACGGTTGGTTGCGTATATAGCAGTGCCCCGCGAGCGGATTGACACCCTGGTTGGTGCAGCCGAACGACTACAGTCCTTAGAGTTGAACGCCACACCTCTGCATTACCGCCGTGCGCTGGTTATGTCGATTAATTTGAGTACAGAGCCAGAGTCTGATTGGTGATTCTATTGCGGGCGTCCCTGATCCCCTTCAGGTAGACTCCCCAGTGAAACCAATTCTATTCAGTAACTATTTACCACTAGATATTTGTTTCTTTGCCTGTCTGGCAATCATTCATTCGTTTGGTTCGCTGAGATGGATGTTCGTAAGCGAACGGTGAACCCACCTACCGTTCTCCCAAATTAAGGGCGATGGTGTCCGCCTATTTTTAAGCGGACGCGATAGCCCTTAAATGCGCCAACGAAGCTCTTACCCCAAGTCGTTCAAAGCCCAGGTTGTCCAGGAATGCCTGCAACCCGGCGCCTCCATTTCCAGCGTTGCCATCAGTCACGGCATCAATGCCAACGTGATCCGTAAGTGGCTGCCACTTTTCCGAGATCAACCACCCGCAACCCTGCCAGCGTTTGTTCCGGTAAAGGTCGCCCCGAAAAGGCAGGCCGAGTCATCGGTGATCATCGAGCTGCCAGTTGGCGAGCAAACCATCACGGTGAAATGGCCGCCTTCCGATCCCGAAGGATGTGTCCGTTTTGTCCGTGGACTTGCTTCGTGATCCGCATCGACGCAATCTGGCTGGCTACCGAACCGATGGATATGCGCTCCGGCACCGAGAAAGCCCTCGCACGAGTCGTGTCTGTCTTCGGTGCGGCGCAGCCGCACTGTGCTTATCTCTTTGCCAACCGCCGGGGCAATCGCATGAAGGTGTTGGTGCACGACGGCCTGGGCGTTTGGTTGGCGGCGCGCCGTCTGCACCAGGGGAAATTTTCCTGGCCGAGCAATCGGCATGGTGACCAAATGGAGCTGAATTCTGAGCAGCTCCAGGCACTGGTGGTCGGTCTTCCCTGGCAACGGCTTGGGTCTGACGGAGCCATCCGTAACCATTAAGAGACATGGATGACATACATCGATCAGCAGATCGGGCAGAGTCATCGCCATGATTCCTACTCCTCCTCTCGATCAGCTCGACACCGAACAACTGCGCAGCCTCGCTGCGCAGTTGCTCAAACGCGTTGAGCATCTAGATACGCAGCTGGCGAGCCTCGACAAAGAGGTACTGCATCAGAAGACCCGCAACCAGCAACTCATTCACGAAATAGCCCAGCTCAAACGCCACCGCTTCGCCAAACGCTCCGAGTCGTTCAGCCCGGATCAGGCCAGCTTGCTTGACGACTTGATTGAGACCGATCTGGCCGCCATCGAAGCAGAGCTTGAAATCCTGGCACCGAAGCCAGCACAATCGGCAGTCCGCCAGCAACCCAAACGCACTGCGTTGCCTGCCGAGTTTCCTCGCACACTGATTCATCACGATCCCGAAAACACCCAGTGCCAATGCGGCTGCGCCCTCAAGCGCATCGGCGAAGACGTCAGCGAGAAGCTCGACTACACGCCTGGCGTGTTCAGCGTAGAACGGCATATTCGTGGCAAATGGGTCTGCAATAACTGCGAGACCCTGATTCAAGAGCCAGTGCCGGCGCAGGTGATCGACAAAGGCATCCCGACTGCCGGACTGCTGGCCCAAGTGATGATCGCAAAATACGCCGACCATTTACCGCTGTACCGCCAAGAGCAAATCTTCGGGCGAGCCGGTCTCGCAATTCCTCGATCAACACTGGCCAGTTGGGTCGGCGCTTGCGGCGTGCAATTGCAGCCACTGGTCGATGCCCTGCGCGAAGTCGTGCTTGAGCACAACGTAGTGCATGTCGATGAAACGCCGGTGCAGATGCTCGCACCGGGCGAGAAGAAAACCCACCGTGCTTATGTTTGGGGCTACGCCACGACGGCGTTCGCTGAAATCAGCGCGGTGGTGTACGACTTCAGCCCTGGTCGCTCGGGCGAATATGCCCGCAACTTTCTGGGCGAGTGGAAAGGCAAGTTGGTCTGTGATGATTACAGTGGTTACAAAGCCAGTTTTGCACTTGGCGTCACTGAAATCGGCTGCATGACCCACGCCCGCCGTAAGTTCTACGACCTGCACGTCACCAATAAAAGCGTGCTTGCCGAGCAAGCGTTGCGGTACATCGCGGCTTTATATGAAGTTGAACGCGAAGTTCGCGATTTGGAACCGGATGTCCGGCGACGAATACGTCAGGAAAAAGCAGCGCCCCTGATGGACGCGTTTCATGCCTGGATGATCGCCCAGCGCGAGCTTGTGCATGAAGGTTTGGGGATTACCAAGGCGCTGGATTACAGCCTCAAGCGATGGGCTGCGTTGAGTCGTTACCTGGACGACGGCACGGTGCCGATAGACAACAACCATATCGAGCAGCAAATTCGACCTTGGGCGCTTGGGCGCAAGAACTGGTTGTTTGCTGGCTCGCTACGCAGCGGTCAACGTGCTGCGGCGCTGATGAGTTTGATCCAATCGGCCAAGCTCAACGGGCATGATGCATATGCTTATCTGAAGGACGTCCTTACTCGCCTGCCGACGCAACGGGCTAGTGAAATTGGGGAGTTGTTGCCGCACAATTGGAAAGCTATTGAGGCAACAGCTTTCCAAGCATCCGGCAGTTAGGAGAAAACCATCAAGGCTTTATCAATTGTACGACCTAGCGGCGGTCGAATCGCTTCAGGCGAGAAAACGCTCGAAGTGCGTCGTTGGTATCCAAACTTGGATCCTTCTGATGATCTGTTGATTGTCGAAAATGGGAGGTTTCTTCATAGCGATGGTGATGAAGACGACAACGGTATTGCCGTCGCAATTGTACGGGTGAAAGCCGTGCGCCCATTTGTCCTGGCGGACATGCAAGCGGCCTGCGCGAGCTATTTTGAAGACGGCTGGCTCGCTTGGGAGCTGTGTGACTTAAGGCCAGTCACACACTCTGTGGGCATCCGCGCGGCACGGGGTATCTACGAAGTAGACTTCTTGCTCCCGACAGACGCTGATCATTAAGCAAGATGTGTTGGGCGAACGCTTACGGATGTTCGCGTACCATGGACGTCTCTTTACCTGCTCGTTAGGACTCTATAAATATGAGCGACACCAATTACATTGAAAAAATATTTGGCGCCGATGGTTCGCAATTTATGCGGTTCGCGCTGAAACTAATTGAAGACTTCGAGGGGGATTCGACTACCTACACGTACATGCCCCCAACCGAATTCGACTCGCTGATGCGGAACGACTGGAAATCTGGCACGAAGGTTTATTGGGAGGAAATGCTAGGGAGGGCGCATCTCGCGGCAGCGGCATCCATAATTCGAGCATATCGATGGTCAGATGGAATGGTCGCATGTTACTCGAACAGTTTATTTTTACCTTTCTGTGCATGCTTTCGAGCACTTATTGAGTCCACCGCCGACACGTATGACGCTCTGGGCAATGTAGCTATTACTCTTGCTGAGTGTAGAGCTGATGTGAATTCAGCTCTACAGCTCATGGCAAAACATGGTGTGTTGGCTACAGAGCTAGAGGATAAGCTGATACATTTTTCTCATGCGAGGAAATTGTCCAAGCAGGAGGTGGCACCGCCCTCTCACACTGCAAAGCAGGCCGCCGAGTATATACGCGCTTTGGAAAAAGCAAACTTGCCTGGTTTATATGAGTGTTATTTAGAACTTTGCCAATACACACATCCTGCTGCTCACAGTGTTGCAAGCTTACTGGTGCCCATTTCAGAAGATTCGTTCTTGTTGGCTCCGGCATATGATCAGATTCGGATTGAGGCGCTAATTGAGAAGCACAAGTCGCTCGTGTTACCGCTTTTGATGTTTGCCTTCAATCCCGGTGCTCTGGTGTTGAAGGTTTTGTTGCACTTCGATACACCGCAGTTCCATTCTCAAAGTATACGTAATATTGACCTTAGTGGGGTCAGTGGATGGGTTCGCTGTGCTAAAAAGATGGGAGTTCAGCCCTAGTTGGTTACAGCCGCACTTTGCCAAGAGTTCTTGATCACTAGCGTAAGGTGGATCTTGACCCGCAATCCTCGGAGGGTAGAGAAGGAATGCCCGAACCTCCATCAGAGGCAGATTATTACTATTGAGGCCTCGTGGTGATCTTGAGGCCGTCCAGGTCGCTGGCACAGGCTCGCCATTCTACTTTTAATGAGAATCGTTTCGAACTCTATGCTCGGAGGATTGGTACCGTTCGTCTGGTTTTAAGCGAGGCTTAGAAGATCATCCTTAAAAAATAAGGTCGTCGGTTTTTGTAAAGTTTTGAGAGCGTTATGAGGCATAAATTTACGAAAAACGTTACGATAATTGTCTATAAATATGGGCGTTGTCGGTAAAACATCCAATAAAATATGTCGTTTCACTCACTCACCCATCCGACTTATTGGCTTTCTGGTGTTCATAACCGTTCTAAGGTCCAACGGCCTGAACGAGCAAAACCCCCGATAGCGTAGGCTTCGGGGGTTTTTTATTGCCGATCAATCCGGGTATTTGTCCTGGCGGTCTACAAGATTTAGGCTGTGGCCCACCTTTAACGATAAGGAGAGCCGTGATGACCTGGTCAGCCAAGCAATACACGATGTTCGAACAGCAGCGCACCCGCCCGGTCCGTGACCTGGTGGCGGCGATTCCTAATAGCGAAGTACGCACCGCCGTCGACCTGGGTTGCGGCCCCGGCAACTCCACCGAAGTATTGGCCAAGCGCTTCGGGCAAGCCCACGTCACCGGCATGGACAGCTCCGACGACATGCTCGCCGACGCGCGCAAACGCCTGCCGGCACTGAGTTTCGAGCTGGCGGATATTGGCGACTGGAACCCAGCGGAGGCCTTTGATGTGATCCTGGCCAACGCATCCCTGCAATGGTTACCGAATCACGCCACGTTGTACCCGCACCTGGTCAACCAACTGACACCCGGCGGCACGCTGGCGGTGCAAACCCCGGACAACCTCGACGAGCCCGCCCACCGGCTCGCCCGCGAAGTCGCTGCCGAGGGCCCATGGGCCGCCAGGATCGGCGCGGTCAAACACAATGAGCGCCACGCCGCGAGCTACTACTACGAGCTGTTGAGCAAACACTGCAGCACCGTCGATGTGTGGCGTACTACTTACCTGCACCCGCTGGCAGACCACGTAGCGGTGGTGGAGTGGTTCAAGGCATCGGCCCTGAGACCGTTTCTAGCGCCGTTGACCGATAGCGAAAAGACCGCCTTCCTACAGGAATACCAGGCGCGGATTACCCAGGCTTACCCAGCCCTGGCCGATGGCACCGTATTGCTGCCATTTCCGCGCCTGTTCATCATCGCGACCCGCTAACGTCGGGCAGGCACGTGGCGGTCAGGCCGCCGCCGCTTGCCCCTGCAAGTATTCATCTGCCGACAGCACACCCGCATAGCCAAATGCCAGTGAGGCCATATACGCCCCATGCACCTGCGCGGCCGGAATCACCTGGCCATTGAATTCCAGCTCCCGGGTGGCGCAGGCGTCGTGAATGACCGTGACCTTGTAGCCCAAATCCGCCGCCGCCCGCACCACGGCATCGATGCACATGTGGCTCATGCTGCCGACCACCACCAGTTCGGTGATGCTGCGTTGCTCCAGCAGTGCACGCAGATGGGTCTCGCGAAACGCATTGACGAAATGCTTCAACACCACCGGCTCGTTGCCCTCGTTCAGCACCTTGGGATGCAAATGCGCACCCTCGGAGCCCGGCGTGAAGAACGGCGCGTCCTCGGAGGTGAACTCATGACGCACATGAATCACCGCATCACCGGCCTGGCGAAACGCTTGCAGCACCTGCGCAGCCTTGTCCGCCGCAGCGTCCACGCCGTCAAGTGGCCACTTGCCCTGAGGGAAGTAGTCGTTCTGGATATCGATTAGGATGAGTGCCTGCTTGGCCATGGGAATTGCCTCGTGATGGGTTGATGGGCCCAGTATCTTCGCTGGCGCCTGCACCTGGGATTGGCTGCACCGACAATAACAGGGGGAAAACTGACAATGGTCGTTGTTGAGTTGGGTGTGTTGATCTACCAGGGCGCGCAACTGGCCGCCGTGCATGGTTTGACCGACTTGTTCGGCGTGGCCAACCGGATCGCCGCCGAGCATCAATCGGCGCAATTGCCGTTGCTGCGGGTCAGTCACTGGCAAGTTGACGCACAGGGCAAGCCGCTGCGCGTCTTCGACAGCCACCCCGGCCCCGAGCAGCCGATGATGGCGGTGCTGGTGCCGCCGTCCATCGGCGAGTTTACCGAAGAACAAACGCCACCGGCGCTGTTGGCGTGGTTGCGCCAGCACCATGCGACGGGCACGGTGCTGGGCGGCGTGTGTATTGGCTCGATCATGCTGGCGCGCAGTGGCCTGTTGGATGGGCGCAGCGCCACGACCCATTGGTCCTCGGCCCAGTCCTTCGCGGCCCGCTTTCCGGCGGTGCGCCTGGAGGCGGATAAACCCATCGTCGATGACGGCGACCTCATCACCACGGCCGGGCTGATGGCCTGGTCCGAACTGGGCCTGCGCCTGGTGGACCGGCTGATGGGCCCGAGTATCGCCGCCGACACGGCACGTTTCCTGGTGATCGAGCACAGCGACAGCGCCAGCCAGTGCGGCAGCAACTTCGCGCCGATCCTGGGGCATGGCGACGGCGCCATCCTCAAGGTTCAGCACTGGCTGCAAGCCAGCGGCGCGGTGGATGTGTCTGTCGCCGCCATGGCGCAAGAGGCAGGCCTGGAGGAGCGCACTTTCCTACGGCGCTTTCGCAGCGCCACCGGTTTGAAACCCACCGAATACTGTCAGCACGTACGTGTGGGCAAGGCTCGGCAAATGCTCGAGTTCACCAATGGCACCATCGATCACATCGCCTGGACTGTGGGCTACCAGGACCCCAGCGCCTTTCGCGCCACCTTCAAGAAGATCACCGGGCTGGCGCCCAGTGATTACCGAAGTCGATTTGGCGTCTAAGAACCTGGTGTTCTCTAAGCCGTCTTCGCGAGCAAGCCCGCTCCCACATTGGAATGCATTTCAACTGTG
>NZ_JANLGL010000079.1:0-25919 GCF_024655625.1 Pseudomonas sp. 18.1.10 | reverse complement strand
CGGCACCGTCGAGGCGGTCCATGTTGGCTTCGGTGGCGTGGCCGGCGTTGGCGCCCTTGATCACCGCTGCACCGGTGTCTTCGTTGTCGACTTCATCCCAACTCAGCATTGAAATACTCCTTCCTGGTCTGTTCTGACGGCGTGTGAACCCGTCCAAAAATATGCGGTTTGCAGGCTACTAGGCATTGAAATACTGCGCAGAGTGTGGTCGGTAAATACCGATGCTGCACACTATGTAGTGGTCTGTTTTGTTTGTGGGCACACTATATGGTGTGTAACAGGACTGGTCAACGCACAAGATGTGCGGTCTTGGGTCGCTGCCAGTCTTGAGTTACGTCAGGACCGGGGGTTAGAAATCCGCGATAAATTGCACACCACCCACCACCGCACCCCGGGTTTGCGTGAGCCCACCCGGGTACTTCACGTATTGCAGGTTGGGCCGCACCATCAGCCATTTTGTCGCCTGCACGCCGTAGTTGATCTCGTAGCTGTATTCGCGGCGTTGCTCGGGGACATAGAGCGGGTCGTCGATGGACGTGACGGCATTCGCCGCATTGAGCATCTGCGTATTGCGTGTGTAACGCTCGCTGACCTGCAATTTCGAAGCGCCCACGCCGAAGGTGTCGTCGGGGCGGGCATCGAACGGGCCTCGGTAAATCAAGCCGACCTGGATCAGGTTCTTGATCACGCTTTTGTCCGGGTCGTTCACCGTGAGGTTGGCGAACACGTTCAGACCGCGCTGGTTATTGCCGTCTACGGTGGTCAATTGCTGCTGGCCCGACAACCACCAGCCACTGTTGCTGGAGTACATCCGGTAAGGCTTTTGCGTGCTGGCGGCGTAGTTGCCGTCGGCGTCCTTGAGCATGTCCTTGGTGTCGGCGTTGGCGTAGTAATAGCCGGCGTGGTACTCCGAGTTCAGCCCATCAATGTGCCCTTTCCAGATGGCTTCGATGGGGAAGCTAGTGCCTTGGGAGCCGCTGATAAACGGTTTGAAGCCGTTGCTGGCTTCGGCGTTGCCCGGGTTCTTGTCATACGCGCCGATTTGCAGGGCAAACTCGTCCGTGAACTGGTACTTGGCGCGCACCGCCCACTGGCTGATGGGGAAGCTGTTCCATACGCCGTTCCAGTTGCCTTCCTGGGAGCCGCACAGGGTCACGTTCTGGAACTCGCAGGGGAATTGGTCGAAGTCTTCGCCGTGGCCAAAACGCCCGAGTTTCAGGGCGAATTTGCGCTCGAAGAACTTCTGTTCGTACCAGAACTGCGACAGCCGCCAGGCATTGCCGCCGCCGAACACTTCCATGGTCGAGGTCAGCCCGGTGGCGTTGGGCTGGTGCACGCGGTCGTTGGTGATGTCCTTGCCATGGCGCTCGCCGATGCCGATGCGCAAGGTCGCGTCCTGCCAGCCGAGGAGTTTTTGCAGGTCCATGTCCACGCCGAGGATCAGTTGGTCGCTCCAGCGCGCGGTGGTGTGGGAGTCGTAGCCGCCACCGAGGTTGGAGCCGACTTCGCCGACGTATTTGAGGGTGAAGTCGTAGCCCTGTTCGGCCAGTTGCGGGCGCAGGCCGTTCCAGTCGCCGAGCATCGCGGGGGCGCTGTAGGCGCAGGTGGAGAGGGCACTACAGAGCAGGGCCAGGGGGTAAGTGGTGCGCATGGGAAAGCTCCTTGGATTGTTGTTTTTATTGGAAAATGCACAAATTTCAGGCACACAGAGGCCCCCTTGTGGGAGCGGGCTTGCTCGCGAAAGCGGTGGGTCAGCCATGAACCTGCTGACTGACACACTGCATTCGCGGGCAAGCCCGCTCCCACATTGGAATTGCTTCACATTGGAACTGTGGTGTTCGGGAGCGGGCGGGGGGTTACTGGAGGTTTACGTAAAGACCACCATCGACGAGCAAGGACGCCCCCGTCACATACCGCGCCATGTCCGAGGCCAGGAACACAATCGGCCCCGCCACATCATCCGGCTCACCAAGTCGGCCCAGCGGCGTGCGCGAGGTCATATAGGCGAGCTTCTCCTCATCCGCCAGATCCTCTTTATTGATGTCGGTAGCAATCGTCCCCGGCAGCACCGAGTTGCAACGAATCCCGTACGGCCCCAGGGCAATCGCACAGGATTGCATCAACGAATGCAGGCCGGCCTTGGTCGGTGTGTAGTGGGTCTGCATGCCGCCGCCCACCAGGGCGCTGATGGAGCTGACCGCAATGATCGCGCCGCCACGGCCTTGGTCTTTCATCTGGTTGGCCGCCGCCTGCACGGCGAAGTAGGCGCCGTTGAGGTTGGTGTTAACGGTCTTCAGGTAGACCTCGCGGGGCATATCGAGGAACGAGTGGAACGGGCAGATGCCGGCGTTGTTGACGAACACATCGACGCTGCCAAAGGCCTCTACCGCGCCGGCCACCAGCTTGTCGCCGGTGTCCGGGTCGGCTGCGTCGCCGCCCACTTCGATGGCTGCGCCGCCAAACGCCTCTATCTCTTCGATCAACGAATACGCGGCGTCACGGCCCTGGCCGCTGCCGCTGTGGCCGATCACCACGCGGGCGCCCTGGCGTGCACATTCACGGGCGGCGGCGCGGCCGATGCCCCGGGAGGCACCGGTGATGATCACGGTTTTATCTGCAAGCAACATAACAACACTCCTTGAAAAATAAGCGGCCTCAGCCGAGGTAATTGCCGTAACCGACCATGGCGATGGCGCCGAGGATCACCGCGATGCCGGCCACCAGCACGCCCTTATTGGCGGCGCTGGTGCCGTGCCATTCGCGGAAATACAGGCCCCAGCAGTTGGACACGATGATGATGAACGACATGTGCAGCACCCACGAACTGGCGTCGTTCTGCAGGCGGCTTTCGCCCATGCCGTAGAAAAAGAACTGCAAGAACCACAGCGTGCCGGCGATGGCCACCAGCAAGTAATTGCCCAGCAGCGGGGTGCTGCGGTCGGTGTAGTTGTGGAAGGTGCGGTTGCGCCAGTTCAGCCACAGGCACCAGAGGCCGTTGGTGGTCAGGCCGCCCCACATAATCACCATAAAGGTCACGTTGTTCTGGAACAGGCTGTTGGCGCCATGCTCCACCGCCGCGGCGGCGAGTGGGCGGCCAGCAGAAATGCCGTAGCTGAAACAGGCACTGAGCACGCCCGAAATCACCGCCACCAGCATGCCCTTGCCCAGGGAAAACTCACTGACACTGGCGAACTTCACCGCCTGGGACACTTCCCGTTCCTTTATCAAGCCGGCCTTGCCGCACACCGCGATGCCCACCAGCGACACCGCCACGCCCCACAACACCCAATGGCCGCCCTGGGAGGCCAGCATCGAGGTCAGGGTGCCTTCGCTGGCGTCGGTGAACAGGTCGCGGTACAGCGCCGGCATCAAGGCACCGAGGGCCGAGGTGAGGCCCATGATTAGCGACATGCCCAGGGACAGGCCGAGGTAGCGCATGGTCAGGCCAAAGGTCAGCCCGCCGATACCCCACAACACGCCGAACATATACGTCCACAGCAGCGTGCTGGTGTCGGCATCGCGCAGGATCTGCACCCAGCCCGGCACCGTCAATTGCGCGGCAATCAGCGGCACGATCAGCCAGGACACCAGGCCACCGGTGATCCAGTAGCTTTCCCAGGCCCAGCCGCGGACCTTCTTGTAGGGGATGTAGAAACTGCCGGAAGCGAAGCCGCCGATAAAGTGCAGAATCACACCGAGGAGAATGATTTCCACGTAGTCGAATCCTTTTTATTGTTGTTGTGGGCTCTGTTGGTCAGGGGCGCGTGAGGTGGAACATGGGCTGGAGATCGACACTGACCGGCGAGGCATCCGCGTGGCTGGGCATGATGTCCTGCATGTGGTTCCACCAGCGCTGCATCAGTGCGGTGCCGGGCAGTGCATCGAGGCCGTGGGTGTCTGCATGGGTCAGGACGGCGAACAGTGCGTTGGCCGGTTCGTCGAGGAAAATCCGGTAATCCACCACGCCGGCATCCAGCAGGGCCTGGGCCAGTTCGGGCCAGATCTCGTCGTGGCGCTTGCGGTATTCATCGGCCTGGCCGGGGTTGAGGTTCATGCGAAAGGCGCGGGTTTGCATCATTGCGCTCCAGGGGCGGGGGTGTAGATCCGCACGGCGTTGTGCACGAAGAATTTGCTTTGCACGGCTTCGGGTTTGTCGGCCATGCAGCGTTTGACCAGGCCCAATGTCGTGGCGAAATCCGCGAGGTGATCGCTGTTGGGCCAGTCGCTGCCAAAGAAGCAGCGGTCTTCACCAAAGGCCTCCCACAGCACCGCCAGGCGGTCGTGGTAGAACGCCGTGTCACCGATCAAACCCTGGGGGCCGACTTGCGGGATTTCCGCCATTTTGGCGAACACATTCGGCCGCTCGGCCAGGCGCAACAGGTCGGCGTGATAGGCCGTTTCTTCACCGGCTGGCACCTGGGCGTTGGGCAGGTGATCGACGATGATGCGCAGCTCGGGCAAGGCATCGCTCAGGTGCAACAAACCTTTGATCAAACGCGGGTTCGGGTTGGCGCTGTCCAGGCTGCGGCCGGTGGCGGCGAGTTGGCGCAGGCCGTCGATAAAACCGGGGCGGGTCTGGTCCAGCAGCAGGTCGCGGTCCCACAGGTTGCCGTAGCGCAGGCCGAGGAACAGCGGCTCGTCGGCCAGCGCTTCAAGGTCACGGGCGAAGTCGGCGTGCAACGGGTCGAGGTTGCCGACAAAGCCGAGCATGCGCGGGTCGCTGCGCAGGGTGTGCAGCAGCCAGTGGTTGTCGTCGCGCCACGGGCTGGCTTCCACGGCAATCGCGCCGACCACGTGGTGCGGCGTGGCCAGCGCCCAGTAATCCGCCGGCAGATGCGCGGCGTACAAGCGGTTGCCCGGTTCGGGCCAGGGAATGCCTTGGGGCCGGCGCGGGTCGAACAGGTGCAGGTGGCTGTCGATGATCGGGCCGCTGTAGGGCGTCAGGGGCATGGGGCAGTCCTTATCGGAAGCACATTGGGAAGGGCCCGCACGCTACCGCGAGCGGGCCCGTTTAACCAGATCAGCTCTGCAGGTACACCACGTGGGTATGGGTGTATTCGTACAGGCCATGCTTGCCGTCGGCACCGCCGATCCCGGATTTGCGCACGCCGGCATGGAAGCCCTGCATGGCTTCGAAGTTCTCGCGGTTGACGTAGGTTTCACCAAAGTCGATTTCGCGCACCGCGTGCATCGCCTTGCCCAGGTCGCGGGTGTAGATCGACGAGGTCAGGCCGTAGTCGCAGTCGTTGGCCATCGCGATGGCTTCGTCGAGGTCATCGACGATCTGGATCGGCAGCACCGGGCCGAAGATCTCTTCGCGCATGATCTCCATGTCGGCGCGGCAACCGGCCAACACGGTTGGCTGGAAGTGAAAGCCTGCGCCCAGGTCGGCAATCTGCCCGCCCGTGACCAGGGTGGCGCCCTGGCTCAGCGCGGTGCGCACCTTGCGATTGACGTTGTCCAGGCCTTGGCGGTTGATGAGCGGGCCCATTTCCACATTGGCCTGGGCCAGCGGGTCGCCGTAGCGCGTGGCGGCCATGGCGGCGCTGATGCGCTCGATGAACTGGTCGGCGACCTTGCGCTCCACGTACACCCGCTCGGCGCAGTTGCACACCTGGCCGGTGTTGATGATGCGCGACTCGCGGATGGCCTTGACCGCCAGGTCCAGGTCGGCGTCGGCCAGCACAATGGCCGGCGCCTTGCCGCCCAGTTCGAGGTTGAGCTTGGTGATGTTCGGCGCGGCGGCGGCCATGATCCGCGAACCGGTGGCGACGCTGCCGGTAAAGCTGACCATGTCCACGCCTTTGTGCGCGGTGAGGGCGCCGCCGACCTGGCCGTCGCCGCACACCACGTTGAACACGCCGGCGGGCAGGTCGGTTTCGGCGACGAGCCTGGCGAATTCAAAGCAGTTGTTCGGCGTTTCTTCGCTGGGCTTGATGACGATGGTGTTGCCGGTGAGCAACGCCGGCGCCAGTTTGCGGGCGATCAGGAAGAACGGGAAATTCCACGGCAGGATGCCGGCCACCACGCCCAGCGGTTTGCGGAACAGGAAGATATTTTCGTTCGGGCGGTCGCTGGTGATGATCTCGCCTTCGATGCGTCGTGCCCACTCGGCCATGTAGTCGAGGTAGTCGGCGGTGAAGTTCACCTCGACTTCGGCCAGCCCGCTGACCTTGCCTTGTTCCAGGGTGATGGTGCGCGCCAGGTGCGCGACGTTTTCACGCAGCTTGGCGGCGATCCGGCGCAGGTGCCCGGCGCGTTCGATGGCCGGTTTGCGCGCCCAGTCTTTTTGCGCGTTGCGGGCGGCAGCGAGAGCCTGGTCGACGTCGGCAGCGGTGGACGCCGGCACCTTGGACAGCAGCGCGCCAGTGGCTGGATTGAGCACATCAATGTGCGCGTCGCTGGCAGTAAAACGACCGTTGATGAAGTTCTGGTACACGGGAACGGATGACATGGGCAGCTCCTTAGTAGGTACGCGACGGGGCTTTGTTTTCGGCCAACGGGCGATAGCGGGCGAGGGTGGCCAGGGCGCTCTGGCGCAGCAGGCTGATGTCGATGGCCACCGCGATAAAGCGGCAACCCCAGGCCTGGTAGCGGCGGGCGTCGTCTTCATTGGGCGCGAGGATGCCGCAGACCTTGCCAGCGGCGAGGGTCGCGTCCACCGCGTGCTTGATGCGCTCCTGCACTTCGGGGTGGCCGGGATTGCCGGCGTGGCCGAGACCGATGGACAAGTCGGCCGGGCCGATGAACACCGCGTGCACCCCTTCGACGGCGGCAATCGCGGCGACGTTTTCCACCCCCAGGCGCGACTCCACTTGCACGATCAGGCACAGCTCTTCATGGGCGGTGGTGAGGTAGTGGTCGACGCCGTCCCAACGGGTGGCGCGGGTCAAGCCGCCGCCGACGCCACGGATGCCGTGGGGCGGATAACGCATGGCGCGCACCAGGGCCTGGGCCTGTTCGGCGGTTTCGACCATGGGGATCATCAGCGTCTGCGCGCCAACGTCGAGCAGTTGCTTTATCAGGTGGGCGTCGCCATTCACCGCACGCACCACCGGCGCGGTGGCGTAGGGCGCCACGGTCTGCAATTGGTTGAGCACGCTGGGCACGGTGTTGGGCGCGTGCTCGCCGTCGATCAACATCCAGTCGTAACCGAGGCTGGCGACGATTTCGGCGGCGTAGCCCGTGGCGAAACCGGCCCAGATGCCGTACTGCGTCGCGTCGTTGGCTAAGGCGGCCTTGAAGCCGTTGCGGGGCATGTGCATGGCAGGTTTCCTCAGCGGTTGTAGGGACGGTGCAGTTGGCAGTCCGGGTTCAGGTCAACGCCGAAACCGGGTTTGTCCAACGCCGACAGACGCATGCGCCCGTTCACCGGCACCGGCTCGCCGAGCAGTTGCGGGTGGAACATCGGCACCACTTCATCGGCCTTCGGCGCCATCATCAGGAACTCGGCGAACGGGCTGTTATGGCGGGTGGCGACGAAGTGGTAGCTGTACACCGACGAACCGTGGGGCACGACCATGGCGTTGTGCGCATCGGCGAGGGCGGAGATTTTCACCAGTTCGGTGAGGCCGCCGCACCAGCCGACATCCGGCTGGATAATGTCGCAGCAGCCCATTTCGAGGAGCATGCGGAAACCCCAGCGCGTGGCTTCGTGTTCGCCGGTGGTGACCAGCATGCCCTTGGGCACGTTGTTGCGCAGGGCGGCGTAGCCCCAGTAGTCGTCCGGCGACAGCGCTTCTTCGATCCACTTGAGCCCGTGCTCATGGGCGCCGATCGCCAGCTTGGTCGCGTAGTTCAAGTCCAGGCTCATCCAGCAATCGAGCATCAGCCAGAAGTCCGGGCCGACCCGCTCGCGCATGGTGGCCAGTTCTTCGAGGTTTTTGCGCAGGCCTTCTTCGCCTTCGCTGGGGCCGTGGTGCAGGGGCATCTTGCCGCCGATAAAGCCCATCTTCTGCGCCAGGTCGGGGCGTGCGCCGGTGGCGTAGAACTGCAGTTCATCGCGCACTGCGCCGCCGAGCAGGTGGTGCACCGGTTCCTGGCGCAGTTTGCCGAGCAGGTCCCACAGCGCCAGGTCGACGCCGGAAATCGTGTTGATCACCAGGCCCTTGCGCCCGTAGTAGAGGGTGGATTGGTACATCTGGTCCCAGATCTTTTCGATGTCGGTGACGCGGGCGCCTTCGATGAACCGCGCCAGGTGTTTCTCGACGATGTACGCGGCGGGCTCACCGCCGGTGGTCACGGCAAAACCCACGGTGCCGTCGCTGGCTTCGATCTCCACCACCAGCGTGCCGAGCACGTTGATGCCGAAGCTGCGGCGGCTCTGGCGGTACTCCGGGTATTTGCTCATTGGCGTGGAGATATGGTCGTCGATCCAGTGGCCGTCGCCCTGGTCGTGGTAATCGGCGCCGCCGCCGCGCAATACAAAGGCGCGCACGTGTTTGATGGTGAGGTTGCCCATGGTGTGACTCCTGGAGTTAAACAGTGGCCGGCGTGTTCGACGCTTTAGGGCCAGGTGAATGGATGCCCAGTACCAGCAACGCAGCCAGTACCGTGGTGGCGGACAGCAGGTACAGACCGGCCGCCGGGGAATGGAAGGCGCCTTCGGCCCAGTGCTTGAGCACCGGCGCGATAAAGCCGCCGAGGGCGCCGAAGGAATTGATCAGCGCGATGCCGGCTGCGGCGGCGCTGCCGGCCAGGTAGCTCGATGGAAAGGTCCAGAACACCGGCTGCACCGCAATAAAACCGGAGGCGGCAAAGCACAGGGCGAGCATGCCCAGCAGCGGGCTGGCGAAGGTCACCGAGCAGGCGATGCCGGCGGCGGCCATCAGCAGGGTCAGGCAGGCGGTTTGCCGACGCAGGCCGCTGCGGTCGGAATAGGCCGGAATCCACCAGGCCGCAAACAGCGCGCACACCCAGGGAATCGCCGAGACCAGCCCGACCATCAGGCCGACCTTGGTGCCGAGCAGGCCACCGACCTGGGTCGGCAGGTAAAACACCACGCCGTACACACTGGCCTGGATCAGCAGGTAGACCAGGCACAGGTACAGCACCGACGGTTGGCACAGCACGTTGAGCAGGCTGCGGCCGTGGGAGGTTTTGTGTTGGTCTTCCTGATCCAGCAGGGTTTGGATTTGCAGGCGCTCGTCGCTGCTTAGCCACTTGGCATCGGCGGGGCGGTTGTCCAGGTAGAAGTAGGCCCAGATGCCCACCACCGAGGCCATCAAGCCCTCGACGGCGAACAGCCATTGCCAGCCGTGGACGCCCGCCCAGCCGTCCATTTCCAGGAGTAGGCCGGACAACGGGCTGCCGAAGATAAACGCCAGCGGCGCGCCAAAGTAGAAGAAACCCATGGCCTTGCCGCGCACGGCCTGGGGGAACCAGTAGGTGAGGTAGAGGATCACGCCGGGGAAGAAGCCGGCTTCGGCCACACCCAGCAGGAAGCGCAGGATGTAGAAACTGGTCTCGTTGTGGGCAAACACCATCGCCGCCGAGATCAGGCCCCAGCTGACCATGATCCGGCACATCCACAGGCGGGCGCCGACACGGTGCAGGATCAGGTTGCTCGGCACTTCCAGCAGCGCGTAGCCGACAAAGAACACACCGGCGCCAAAGGCAAACGCGGCATCGCTCAAGCCGGTGTCGGCCTGGAAGGCTTGCTTGGCAAACCCGACGTTGGCGCGGTCGAGAAACGCCATGATGTACATCAGCAGCAGGAAGGGCAGCAGCCGCCAGGAAATCTTGGCGAGCAGGGGCGCGGGCAGGGTTTTCATAGGGGCAGTCCAGTGTTTTGTTCTTATGGGCCGGACTGTACGGCGGCCGAGCAATGCGCTACAAATCGAATCTCGCTTACAAGTGATAACCTCAGGGTATCGATAAGAAGGGTGAAAATGCGCAGTCCCAGCCTGTTCAACCGTTTGCGCTACAAGCACCTGCATATGCTGGTGGCCCTCAGTTCCAGCCAGAACCTGCACCGGGCGTCCCAGGCCCTGAACATGTCGCAACCGGCCGCCACGCGCATGCTGCGGGAGATCGAGGACATGTTTGGCTGCGACCTGTTCGAGCGCCTGCCCCGGGGCATGCGCCCCACAGCCTTGGGCCAGGAGCTGATCCGCTTTGCCGAATCGGCCCTCAGTGGCCTTGACCGTTGCGCCGAAGACTTGATGGCACGCCAGCAGGGCGGTTATGGCTACCTGTCCATCGGCACCATCATGGGCGCCGCGCCGGACCTGGTGATGGACTGCATCGCGCAGATCAAATCGCTCAACCCGCAACTGCGTATCCGCATCATGGGCGACACCAGCGACCAGGTGATCCAACTGCTGGAACAGGGCCGCATCGACCTGGCCATCACCCGCCGCAACGCCGCCACCGACAGCGAGCACTACAGCTTCGAACCCCTGGGCAACGAACGCATGCTGGTGGTGGTGCACGCCGGCCACCCGCTGGCCCAACGCGAGCACGTGGCGCTGGCGGAGTTGGTGCGCGACTGGCCGTGGATTCTGCAACCGCAAAGCAGCCCGGCGCGGATCGGTTTCGATCAGGCGCTGCAAGACCTGGCGTTGCCGAGCCCGGCGGACATCATCGAATGCAGCTCGGTGTATTCCATGCAGCAGCTGATCCAACTGACGGACGCGGTGATGGTGTTGTCGGAAAGTGCCCTGCGCGACTACCTGAAAATGGGCCTGGTGGTGGCCCTGCCGGTGGCGCTGGATGTGCGCCTGGCGCCGTTCGGCCTGCTGTTGCGCAAGGGCGAAGGGGTGGGGCGTGAGTTGGCGTTGTTTATTGACTTGCTGCGGCAGAAGGCTGCATTGCTCTAAACATCGTGTTGAAAAGATCGTGGTATGCCGTAGCGATATTAAATAGAATGAATCTCATTTGAGACACAATCGCGCCGCGCAGGTTGCTTGCCATGAATGATGTTGTCGCCCCCGAACTGACGCTGTCGAGCCTGTACCGCGACCACCGCAGTTGGCTGGAAAGCTGGCTGCGCCGGCGCCTGGGCAATGCCTGGGATGCGGCGGACCTGAGCCAGGATACGTTTCTGCGGGTGCTCGCCAGTGCCCAGCCGATTGCGCAAATGCAGGAGCCACGGGCGTACCTGGTGACGGTGGGCAAGCGTTTGCTGGTCAACTTTCATCAGCGCCGCAGCCTGGAACAGGCCTATCTGAATGCGCTCGCCAGCTTGCCCGAAGCCTGCGTGCCGTCCCCCGAGCAACGCTGGCTGCTGCTGGAAACCCTGCAAGCCCTGGATGAATTGCTCGATGGCTTGCCGGTATTGGTGCGCCGCGCGTTTTTGTGGAGCCAGCTGGAAGGCTTGGGTTATCGCGAGATCGCCGAGCGCCTGGACGTGTCGGAGCGCACGGTGAAACGCTACATGGCCCAGGCCTACGAACACTGCCTGCTGGTGGACCTGTGAGCCGTGACGTTGCCCGCGCGGCGGCCCGGTGGTTGGCGCTGCTGGAGTCCGGCACCGCCACCGAAGGGGATCACGCCGCGTTGCAACACTGGCGCGACAGCCATCCGCAGCATGAACAGACCTGGCAGAAAGCCCAGGCCTTGCGCCAGCGCTTCGGCGGCTTGCCCCAGGCGCTGGCGATGGCCAGCCTCGACCGTCCGCAACCGGGCCGGCGTGCCGTGCTCAAGCGTGCGCTGGGTGTGGCGGCGCTGGTGCCGGCGGCGTGGCTGATAAGCCGCCAGTTGCCCATCGAGGCGTGGCGTGCCGATATGCACACCGCGACCGGTGAACGCAAACGCTTGCCGCTGGCCGATGGCAGCACCCTGCAACTGAATACCGCCACGGCGCTGGACGTGGACCTGGCGCAGCGGCGCATCACCTTGGTGGACGGCGAACTGGCGTTGAACGTGCCGGGTACGGCGGCGATGACGGTGCATACGCGTTACGGCGAACTGCGGGTCAGCCAGGCGCAGGTGTGTGTACGGCAACTGGCTGGCGGGTGCCGGGTATCGGTACTCAAGGGGGCGGTGCAGGTGCGTGATCTCAATGGGCAATGGGCGACGCTGCACAGTGCCCAGCAAGCACCCTTGAACGCCAGCGGCCTCGGTGCCTGGGTTGCGTTTGATGTCATGCAACTGGGCTGGCGCGACGGCGTGCTGACCGCACAGGACCAAGGGCTGGGGGATTTCCTGCGCGAGCTGGAGCGCTATCGTCCTGGCGTGTTGCGCTGGGCGCCGCGCCTGGAAGCGTTGCGGGTGACCGGCAGTTTTCGTTTGGACGACACCGACCGGGTCCTCAACCTGCTGGCGTCGACCCTGGGTTTCAAGGTGCAGGCGCGTACGCGGTATTGGGTCACCCTCAGTTGAATCCCATGGGTTGGGTGCGAGCCACTTCTATATATCTATAAGCTATAAATAAAGAGTTATATATTCCTTTTAAGTTTTCCGCCGCTGCGGCATCTTGAGGGCCTGCGCATTCGTGCGGATTGACCCAACAGCCTAAAGGAAAGCCGACATGACCATTAAAGCGATCAACGTGCGCAACCAGTTCAAGGGCGTAATCAAGGAAATCCTGCTGGGCGAAGTAGTGTCCGAGATCGACGTGCAAACCGCGTCCGGCATTGTCACTTCGGTGATTACCACGCGCTCGGTACGGGACCTGGAATTGAAAGTGGGCAGCGAAGTGATTGCCTTTGTGAAGTCCACGGAAGTGTCCATCGCCAAGCTGTAAAGGATGGCCCCCGCACGCCGGCGGGGGCCTGCGAACCTGCGCGGGTCAGTCGATCCGCTCAAAGATCTGTTGGATCATCTCTGGACTGAACACGCCTTTGCCGGTGCCGTCGATCAGGGTGAACGTGCCATCGGCGTTGACCTGCACCCCTGACGAGCTGGCAATGCTCACCGAGACGCCGGGGCGTTCCTCAAGCAGGGCCTTCAGCGGCTGTCGACCGTGGAAGGTTTGCCCGATCACCGTGGCCATGCCTTGGGTGGACTGGGTATCGACGCCGCCTACCAGAATCACCTTGCCGCCGTTTTTCAATGAATCTTGCAGCTTTTCCAGCACGCGCCGGGTGCTGCCATCCAGTAAACCAAACTCCAGGTTGCTGCCGGTCAGGTGCAGCAGCGTGCGCGTCTGATAGATGCCGTCCTTCAAGTCGGTCAGCACCGCGAGGGCCGAGCAGTCGCTCAGGCTTCGGGTCGATAACGGGGCGTTGCCTTCGCTCAGGGTCACCGACTCGCCCATGGCGACAACATGGGGCGCGGCGGGGGCCGGTGGGCGCGGCAAGCCGTAGGGCCGTTTCGGCTGGTTGACGAGGGTGTCCATCCATTCAGGGTCCAGCGGGCTCATATTGGCGTTGGCGCCGGATCGAATCCTCCAGCCGTGCTTGTCCCACGTTGCCAGGGTGGTTTTCAGCTGCTGCGTGTAGTCGCTTGCGGGGCAGGCGATGCCGGCCCAGGGATCGACAATCCAGGCATCGGCCCAGATGCTCTCCGAGAAATTCACCGTGTCACCGACCGGCCCGCTGGGGCCGCCGATCACGGTGAACGAATGGGCGTCACCGGCGCCCCATTCGTAGGCCCTGCCGCCGCTTTTGTTGATGATGTCCCGGGCCAGAAGGGCCATCTCGCCGCAGTTGCCGGCCCCGGTCTTGATGATGAGGTCTCCCGCATTGGGCGCGTGCAGGTTGGCGGTGCGCAGCAGCCATTCGCGGGTCATGTGGGCCGCATCGGCACGGGCCAGGTCCGCCGCTGAACGCACTTGGTTGCCCGGCCCAAGGCCGGTGGCGGTGAGGGCTTGGTCCACCGAGGCTTTGGCGTTTTCGGCATAGAACTGGTTCTGTTGCTTGGTCGGCCAGGCAGCGAAGTCTGCGGGTTTTTCCAGCGGCATCACCTTGTTGGGGCGCAGGGCGATATCCGGGGTACGGATGGCACTGGCGCGTTGCAGTTGGTAGACCACTTCACGCTGTTGCTCCTCGGTCAAACCTTTGCAGGCTTGCTTCAATTGATCGAGGTCGGCTTGGGTATAGCCGGCTTTTTCCAGTTGGCGGTAGGCGTCTTTGAGCGTGGGCAATGCCACCAGATCTGCGTCCAGGCTTTGCGCGCCTTTGAACAGGCTCATGAATGCGCGATAGTCCTGCACCAAGGGCAAGTCCAGGGTGCTGCATTTTTTGAAGTTCAGCTCAGTGCTGTTGCCTTTGCCCAGTGGCGCGTAATAGAACTCTGCGGTATCGGCCTCGACCACCAGGTATTGCCGCGTGCCCTGTGTCACGACCACGCCTCGGAGCTGACGCTGATCGTCGCTGACGTTGCTGATCTTGTTCAGCTTGACCACGCGCGTCTGTTGGGCAAACGGCCCCACGGGTTCGCCGGCGTTGAAGCCAAACCCCGGTTCCTTGACCAGCGTGCCGCGGATACGGGGCCTGTAGATGATGCGTTCGGTGCTGGGCACCGGCAGCAGTTGCGGGCCGGTTTCGCCGTCGATCACCTTGTACAGGCGTTTTTCGTAGACCACCTGGCGTGCCTTGTTGAACAGGCCGACTTTGGCCGGGAACAACCGTACATGCTCCAGTGCCTGCAGCTGCGCTGCGTCGCCGGGCAGGTCGGCGATGAGTTTGGCGAAGCATTCGGCGTTGGCGGCGCGCCGGTTGCGGCCACCTGTGGCGGGCGCCGGGCAAATGGCCTCGACCTCCTCAAGGGGCGCGGCGCTATGGCCTGATTCCAGTTCGGTCAACTCACCGGGCCTGGCGTTTTGATAGCGATAGACCTTGTCGCCGTCCACCATGTCATAGCCGTTGCTGCGGGGCAGGGTGTAGGCGCTGTCACTGATGGGGTGGTCAATGACCTGAGCCTGGCGGCCATCGGCGAACACTTCCCGGCGCAACGGTTGCGTGACGGGGGCTTCAAACGCCTCTTCCTCGGCGATGCCGCCGCCCAGGGAGAACAGGGTGTTGAGTGCGCCGTCGAGGGCGCTCGAGGTGCCTTGTTGGCGTTCTGCCTGGGTGTCGCCGGAAATGGCCTTCTCCGTTCCCAGTGTGGTTTGCGCCACCCCGATGGCCACGGCGGTGCCGACGACAAGGGGCTCGCCGATCACCGCAAACTTGGCCATCAGCCCCGCTGCGGCCGTCAGGTCGTTGAGCCAGGTGTCGCGGGTGACTTCGCTGTTGGACTTGATCGCGACGTCTGCATCACTGGCCATACGCCGTTGCGTGTTGTCCTTGATGATGCTGAACACATCGCCCTCGACCCGCAGGCGCCCGCTGTCAATGACCACGCCTTCGTGGTGGCTCCAATAGTCGTTGCCCAGGTACTTGAGGGCGCTGTCCACGCCTTTGCGCGACTGGCGGTCGCCGCTGATAAAGGAGGCGAAGTCACTCCAGAACCCTACGTCGTCGTCCTGGCGATCCCGCAGCGAAAAGTGCGAGGCCAATGCCTGGCGTTTGTGCGGATCGTTGCCTTGCTCCTTGACCCATTCATCCAGTTCGTCGATGGAATTGAAGCGCAGAAACGCCGGTGCATGGCCGGGGACGTAGAGGATTTGCGTGGTGTGATCCGCGGCGCTGAACCGCAGGATGTCAGTCGATGGGCGGCCGTTGATATCCAACAGATGAGTCCTGACAACGCCCTTGACCGGCGCGCTGGCGCGCAGTTGTTCAAGGGTCAGGGGTTGCGTTTCATCCTGTGGCAGGTTGGCTACGGCGTTCATCACTAACTGATAGTCGTCGCGGGTGAAACTCGCTTGGCCCGCGTTGAGTTGTTGGCGTGCCTGGCTGACAAACTCGCCTTTTAATGTGGCGCGGTAGTCGTCACCGTGCTTGCTCCAGAACGTTTCCTGCTGGCGGGTGAACACACCTTGGAAATCGGTTTTCCAGCTCTGGTGCATGACCGCCGACGCCAGCAGCGGGAATTGATTGTGCGCGCCATAACCGCCTTTGGTGCTTTGCCCCGCGCCAACGGTGTACAGGCCGGAATATGCATCCATGTTGCCTGGCAACCAGTCGTCCTCGCTGAAGTTGCTGAGCAGCGCATCCGGCAACTTCTGCGAGCGCCACGGTTCTTGCACTGGCCACTCCCAGCCGTTGAGGGTGGCGGCGGAATGGCCGCCGCCCTGGAATCGGTTCAGGTAGACCGTGTCGGCGTCCACGTGGGTTCCGGTCAGCTTGAAGAGGATCGCTTCGGCCCATTTCTTGGCCTCTTCACGCACCCTGGGGAGTGCATCGTGGGTGGCGCGCAGCATTCGGCTGTAGCGGTTTTTTTCGCGTTGCGCGCGGGCCTGTTCCAGGGGGCTGTCACGTAGCGTCTCGATCAAGCCCTTCAACGCTTCCAGGGTTTTGGGCAGCGCAGCGCCGGAGCCGGTGATGAAGTGCGCGGCGTTTACCGTGGAATTGGTCGCGCCCGGGTGTGCCTGGGCAAACGTGGAACCCGGGTGAACGCGGACTTGCAGGGCCCTCAGGTCGCGCGCGAGGACCTCTGGCGTCACGGCCGGGGTCGGCAGCTTGGCCATCAGCCGCGTGAGGTGATCGAGCAGGGTGTGGCGGTCGTGGATGTCGCCGACGATCCGTTGTTGTTCGGCCAGGGCCCCATCCCCGCGCAAAGCGTCATCGCGGGGGATCGTGGTCAAGTCCTGGAGGCCGTCTGGCGGTGCGGAGGGGTTGATCCCGTAGAAGCGCAGCACCTCATGGAAATGCACAACGCTGTAAGGCTTGTGCGGGTAGTTGAGAAACCGCCCGCTGGTCGGTGGCCAAAAACCCAGTGCGCGCACGACCTGGATCAAGGGGCCTGCCACAGCCGCGAAACCCGAGTCGTCGGTCAGAGAAAACTGCCGGGGCTGGCTCTTGATGAACACATGCAGGGTGTTTTTGCCGGGGTCGAAACGCACTGTCGAGGGTGAAATATCCAGGTCTTTCATCCAGCGCTGGAAGTCTGGGTGGCGCAGGGCGTTGTCGAGTTGGGATAGACACACGCCCAGGGTGGACTCCGGCGGTATGTTGAACAGCGAGTCCGGGCCGGACAATGGGTAGTGGAACGGCGCAGGGCCGATGCTGTGCGCCAGTTGCTGGTCGGCCGCGGCCCTCGGATCGGCATGGGTGGTGTAGCGGGGGAGGTTGGCCGGCACGTCACCGGTATAGGACTCGATGACGTACTGCGTAGGTGGCGTGATGTTGCGGACCGGAAACGACATGGGATAACTGACTCCGCGGGGATTTGCGAAAAATAGAGGGGTTCCCTGTATGTCTCGCAAACCGGTTGAGCGGTTCCGCCCGGTTTTAGCGGTTTTGTAAGCTTTGCGCCGTGTGCTGAGGCGGTGTGCGGGGAAGGGCTTTCTAACTGAGCGGGCTGGTGAGGCTCGGCGCGGAAAAGTCCGATAGTCGCCCTGAATGCACGCTTGGTAGGTTGGCCTGAACCAGGACTGTCAGCTACAGGGACGATAGGTTTCATAACTCTGCCAGAGCGGTCATTTATGCAAATATCTTCCTCTGTTAGCGTGCCGTCGCCGGTATTTTCCACCTCGCCCGTGGGTGACACTGGCGTACACACTCCTGAACAAGCGCATGCGCCAGCGGCTCGTCGCACGCCCCGGCAAGTTTCGGGGCAGGCTCAGCCCCCCCTCTCCGCCAATATTCCGGATGCCGAAGTTCCCCCGCTATTTCTAGAAAAAGTCAACGTGGCCAAAATGGAATCCACCCGCAGTGAGTTCATGCAAGGCTATAACGCGCACAATTCAGTAGCGCTGCCTGGTTACTTCCCGTCAATGAGTGACACGGCGCTCATGCGGATAGCGCTGGACCAAAAGCTAACGGCGAAGCAAACCGGGGCTTTGCAACGCATGGCAGAGCAGCGTGTTATCAACGGCTCTCAAAACAATGTGCGAACGTTCACGAAAGTCATCTCAGGCAGAGGCATAAAGGTAACGCCTTTGTCGCAAAGCTATTACCTGTCCATGGTGAACCGGCTGGCGGGAGGGGAATGTGCAGGGCTGTCACATCTGATGTCTCTGGCGGTGGCGGAGGGTAAGCAACAGACTTTTATGAGCAATATCTACTACGCCGTTACCAACCCGGATACGCCGGATTCCCGGGCGTTCTTTATGAAAATTGCCGAGGTGCAAGCCCGGTTGAAATATCCTGGGTTTTCCCATGATCCTGCCACCGTGAAGCTCGGTACTCATACGGACATCGCCCCCCAGCTTATCAATTCGCCAACCTCTAAGACGATCCTGATTAGCAGTGATGAACATCGTCTGACCGCTGGCGTGATTGTTGACCCGGATGGGAAACGAAAGTATTACTTTGTAGACCCCAACCATAGTTATACGGAGATTGATACTGGTGATGTAACTACGACCAATGCTTTATTTGAAGACGTAATGAAAAAAGTGTTTACCGATCCCGGGTTGAACGGGTTCATTAAACCTTTGAAAGGTTTTCCGAGTCATCAGCAATACCTCATCAGTGTGTTTAATCGTGACTATGTTGCAGGTATAAACGGCAGCACCAACGATATCAAGTTCATGTACGAACGTCCCTTGGGTGGGCTGAGCGATATCAATGTGCTGAAGGGGGTACGGTTACCGACGGTAGATGATTCTCGCCTTAAAACCTATTCCCCTGAGCAAGGCGCTGTAGGGGACTACGACCTTGTGCTGCAGAAGCTGGATAAAATGCAGACCAGTCGCGGGGTACCGCAATACCATGACGCGATGGCCGCGCTGGACTCAGTCAGGCTCTTCATTGCCATACACCCTGGCTCGAGCCTCGTGCCACCCATGCAGGCACTCGGGCAGCGCTTGGAGAGGGTTATCAATGAGGCGGCAGCGCCCGCGGAGTATCCCTATGTCTTTGAGCGTATGGAGCGCGATAGGGTGCTTCTGGTCGAGGACAAGGTCGGCAAGCCGAAGCATTTTCAGAGTGACACTATTGAGGGCAAGACCGTTGACCTAAAGAGCAATGGAGGGGGCGATCCCGCCCGGGTAACTCGTGTGGGCGATGCCGTAAAAGAAGCATTGCAGAAACTCTCGCAAAGCGACCCGGCCACCGCCCAGGCCGTTGGCGATAAACTCAGGGTGATTATCGCCAACCCAGGCGATCAACCCGAAACACGGCTGTTGTTTGACACCCCGCCGGTCTTGGTCATTGGTGATGATTTTTTTACCACGCCGTCTGCGAATGACACCACTGTTGCCGATCGAATAGGGGGTCAGGCTCAAGCGCGTGGAGGCGACGCTCAAGCACAGAGGCAAGGGGCACTGGTTGCGGGCAAGCTGGGGATGCTCGGTTATTACAAGGCGGACTCCACGGGGTTTTTGGAGGTCGTCAATAACAAAGAGACCTTTCGCGATGGTGGCGACAAAGTAAGCCCACGCGCGACCCGAAGTGCTGGGGACTTTATGCAGGAGTCTTTCACCGCACGCCTCTACGATGGAACGCTCGACAGCACCACCGATGCCTCACTCAAGCGACTGTTCTCTCCCGCCACAACGGCCTCGCCGTCCACCAGTACCGCGTCCCCCAGCAATCCGTTGCCGCCCACGCCACCGGAGACGCCGAACACGCCGCTGCCGGATGCGCCGAGCACATCGCCCTCTACAGTAAGGGCCATTGAAGCGTCTGAAATAAAACGTCTGCAAGCCCTCGACAGCA
Source organism: Pseudomonas sp. 18.1.10 (assembly GCF_024655625.1). Classification (NCBI taxonomy): domain Bacteria; kingdom Pseudomonadati; phylum Pseudomonadota; class Gammaproteobacteria; order Pseudomonadales; family Pseudomonadaceae; genus Pseudomonas; species Pseudomonas sp. 18.1.10. The sequence continues at coordinate 6,324 of NZ_JANLGL010000079.1, read as the reverse complement.
GTCTCCCGCCGATTCGAGTCGGGGAGGTGGAAGTCAGTCGGGTCGAACTCTACAAAATGGGGGTTCATGCCCAGGGCAAGCCGATTGAGAGCGCGTTGACCACGGATGCACAGGGTCATATCAGCGCAGACGTGGAAATCGACTACGTGCGCTTTTTGGCTTATATGGAAGGACAACCGCCTGAGATCGGTGCGAGCGCATCGCGTGTTGTCAGTGAAGTAGCGGCCATGCGCAAACCTGACACGACAGCTGTGTTTACCCGCAAGGATGGTGGCCTTATACCTGAGCAGCTGCAAAAACATGTCGATGCCACGTCGCGGCAGGCTGCTGCCATACGTGAATTGGAGCGCAGCGGTAAACCACCGCCTGCCGATTTTTTCTCCCCGCCAAAATCGGGCAACCCTGGCGGGAAGACTCAAACCGCTGGGCTTGGGTTCCAGGCGTTCAGTACGTCCCAGGGGCTGCGCGCGTCCATCGATGCGCTGCAACGCGGGGATACGACGGCGGGGGCCATCGGTTTGGGCGCCGTGGCGTCGGACTACGTGGGTATGTCGGCGGAAGCGGGCATTAACAAGCTTGCGAAACATACGATCAATAAAGTGTCTGGGCCCATCCTGGGGTTCCAGGCAAGCACCATCGGCAAGTTGCTGGGTAAAGCCGCTGGAGGTGTCGGGGCGATATTCAGCGTGCCGTTTGATATCCACAACGCTGTGGATTCGTTTAACAAGGCTGCCAATAGTACGGGTAAAGAGGCTCAAGACCATTACGTCAACGGTGCATTTTCCGTGGCTAGCGCCGCAACGTCCATCGCATTGGCGGCGGCATTCATGGCGGGAGCCAGTTCTGCCGGCCCTGTGGGGCTCGTTGTGGCAGCGGTGCTGATGGTGGCACAGGCGGTTTATTCGGCTGTACGTGTCGTGGAAGACATTGACGAACTAACGCCGTTGACAGGGGGACAAAAGTTTACCGTTGGGTTGGGTTCGTTCCTGGGCCTCCAAATACCATTTAAGATATTAAAACCGTATCTGGAGGTTAAGTACCGCAAGGCCTATGAGACCACTCAAGAGACCAAGCACAAGAAGTTTTTGGAGGGAGCGGGAAAAGAGTTTTTTGAACGGGTTGTCTATGGCTCGTTGGGTGTAGACGTTAAATCAAATTCGGTAAGGGTGCCTTATCCGACTTATTTTACGTACAGTCCGGGTCATGGCATAGCGGATGCCATCACTGACGGAATACCTGGCTACGAGACGGACGTTGAACAGCACCATGGCAACGATATTATTACAGCCCCTCGTCAATCATGGGCGCGCATGCGTTACGTCGTGGAAGGAGAGCCAGGGCCAAACAAAGCCACGCTATGGGACATCGGCGGCGGTGATGACGGGGTGAAGGGCGTGCAGGAGAAACCCAACTATTTCTTGATGGGCGGGGGCAAGAAACTGATCAGCGGTGGGGATGCCGACGATACATTCATCTTCAGTGGCGATGCCCATCAGACACTCAAGCAAGTGAAGGAAGTCGGAGAGGTTTGGGATGACAGAACGGCTGGGTTCGGCAAACGTTCAACCGAACTCTGGGGGGAAGGTGGCAGCAATACGCTGATGTTCAATGGTGAACTAAATACCGACCATACTGAACGTAATGTGACGAGAAGTTATCGTTATTCCGGGCACGTCATTGACTTCAAGACGGGAACTATTGCAGTAAGTGCTGAAGACCCGCAAGCAGACGGTGCCACGCCCATTGCGCGGTTTCACTCATTTTCCAACGCCATCACGGTGGAGGGTGGAAAGAGTTATATCGTGGGCGATGAACAGAGTAATACATTTACTCTAAATGGTAAGAAGGATGTGGTGCTGACCGGTCAGGGTAACAATGTCGTTATAGTCAATGGTGGCGCTACGGTTGTCGGAGAGGGCGGTCCCAATACTTATTATATTAACAAGGGCGATCAGGAGGTGGTCATCAAAGACCCGAATGACAGTGTTGTCCGGCTGGATTACAGCGCCTCTCAAGTCTCGGGTTGGAGCGTTTCACCCTCGGGTGAATTAACCGTAAACCTGAAGGGTGATAAGCCTGGAGAGGAGCGTAAGCTGACTTTCCAAAATGCTTTTTCCGACGAGGCGGGGGGTGAAAAGGCACGACCTAAATTCATCACCAACGACGGCGTGATGATGACGATCACCGCCCCGTTCCAGGCGGATTCAACCATTCGGGTACCGAAGGTGAGCAGTCTGAAGGTTCAAGCCGATAAACCCTTGGCTTAAGTAATGCCAAGGGTGAGGCAATGCCATCGACGGGCTGGCAATGGGTGGGTGCCAGTCCGTTTCAGCGGGCTTTCAAGCTGCGCTCGATGCGTTGCAGGCCTTCCTCCAGCATGGCCCTTGGGCAACCGAAATTCAGGCGCACGAATTGCTGGCTGTCATCGCCGAACTCGATCCCGGCGCTCAAGCCGACCTTGGCCTGTTCGAGGAAGAACTGCTGCGGGTTTTCCAGGCCCAGGGCAGTGCAATCCAGCCAGGCGAGGAAGGTGCCCTGGGGCGCATGCATGACCACGCCGGGCAAGCGGGTTTGCACGGCATTGAGCAGGTAGTCGCGGTTGGCTTGCAGGTACTGCTTCAGCGCTTCCAGCCATTCGCCGCACTGGCTGTAGGCAGCGCGGGTGGCTTCCAGGCCCAGGGGGCTGACGCTGTCGACCATGCCGCAACGGGCGTTGTTGAAGCGCTCGCGGATCTCGGCGTTCTGGATCACCGCAAAGCAGGTCTTCAAGCCGGCAATGTTGTACGCCTTGCTCGCCGACATCAGTGTGATGGTGCGCTCGGCGATTTGCGGGCTAAGGCTGGCGGTGGGGATGTGACGGCGGCCGTCGAAGCATAGCTCGGCGTGGATTTCGTCGCTGATAATCAGCGCGCCCTGTTCCAGGCAGGCGTTGGCCACGGCCAGCAATTCTTCGCGGAGGAACACCTTGCCCATGGGGTTGTGCGGGTTGCTCAGCAACAGCGCGCCGGCGCCGGCCAGGGCGTCACGCATTGCGGGCAACGGGGTCAGGTATTCACCGTTGCTCAATTCAAATGGCACTTCGATTTTCGGCAGGTTCCAGTGCCCCGGGGCCAGGCGGATCGGCCGGTAGTTGGGGGTTTGCAGCACCACTGGCTGGCCCGGTTGCACAAACGCATGCAGGGCCATATTGAAACCCGGCTCGACACCTGGCAGGAACAGCAGGTCTTCGGGCTGCACGCGCCAGGCGTACTTGGCCCACAGGTCGGCGACGATGGCTTCACGCACATCCGGGCCGGCCACGCTGTAGCCGAGGATCTGCTGGTCGAGTCGCGCGCGCAGGGCCTGTAACACGGCGGGCGGGGCGGCGATGTCCATGTCGGCGATCCACATCGGCAGGACGTCGGCCGGGTAACGGTTCCATTTGGTACTGCCTGTGCCGAGGCGGGGGTGGATCGTGTCGAAATCAAAGCTCATGGGTGGGCTCGTGGCTGGGGGCGCTAGAATGAGGCTGATTCTAGCGTCATTATTTCTATAGGCCACAGCTTATTGATTGACGGCAAGATCCGGGCGCAGCGGTGTCCCACCGGCCCAGAGGTAACCCATGCCCGATGGGTCAACTGGTGACGTCGGCCTCTGTGATTCTGGCGTGTTGGATTTTAAGTTTGAAGTCTGCATTTCCATCGCCATCGGTATCGACCAGCAAATAGCTGGTCCCCAGGTGTGGCGACATCTCGCCTGGGCGATGAATGATCATTGCCTGTCCCGGCTGGCCGGAAAATTCCTGGACGAAGTCCAGTTTGGACTTACCGGCGGGCGTTAAATTGGACACATCAATCTTGTCTTTGCCGACCACGAAATTGTTGATTGAGTCGGGATCGTCGGGTGAAGAATCCGCCGCGCTGCTGAAGCCGAAAATGCTCTTGCCGCCTTCGGCTTCGGTGGTGCCGCTGTACATGTATTGTTGGCCGGAAAGCCCGAGGATCACATTGTTTGCACCTTTTTGCCCCACCAGGTGCTTCTGTCCTTCAACTTCGCTGTGCACCAGTTTGTTGGGGTGAGCACTTTGACCTTCCCCCAAGGGCTGCTGATTGATAATGGTTTCTTTCAATGTAATGACGCGGCCGCCAAAGGCGATGTGCATCCTGTTATCGGCGGGCGGATCGGAAGGGGCGGGACTATTGGTCGGCGTCAAGTCCCAGACATCGGCAATATTGACGGTGGGTATATGTGAGGTCGCGGTCGGGCGACTTTGGTTGCTTATTCCGTAATGACTCATGGCAGATACGTCTCTCGGTTGATTGGGTATCTTGCTATTGGCGCAGTGCTCGGAAACGTTCCATCGCTATTGCGGCTTCCCAGGCATCGGGGCTTGGGCATTGCACGCAATCGGGGGTAGGTATTTTCCGGCAAGCCAACGCCCCCATTCGGGGTGTCTGTGACCGACAGGTTCTGTAATAAAAACGCCATTGCACTGGGGATTAAATCGACGGCGGGCTATTTTGGTGCATCTCAATAACCAGAGTAGCCATGGATGAAATACCAACCCTTCAGCCGTACCCTGATCGCCACCGCGCTGGTGTTGACGGTCAGCGGTGTGCAAGCCGCGTCGCAAGCCCCAGTGGCGGGCGAAAATGGCATGGTGGTCACCGCCCAGCATTTGGCCACCCATGTGGGCGTGGATGTACTCAAGGCCGGCGGTAACGCCGTGGACGCGGCCGTGGCCGTGGGTTATGCGCTGGCGGTGGTGTACCCGGCAGCGGGCAACCTCGGCGGCGGCGGTTTCATGACCGTGCAATTGGCGGACGGCCGCAAAACCTTCCTCGACTTCCGCGAAAAAGCCCCATTGGCGGCCACCGCCAACATGTACCTGGATAAAGACGGCAACGTCATCGAGGGCCTCAGTGCCAAGGGCCACCTGGCGGTCGGCGTGCCGGGCACTGTCTCGGGCATGGAACTGGCCCTGAGCAAATACGGCACCCTCAAGCGCGCCCAGGTGATTGCCCCGGCGATCAAGCTCGCGGAAAACGGCTTTGCCCTGGAGCAGGGCGATATCGACCTGCTGCACACCGCCACCGGCGAGTTTGAAAAAGATAAAGACATGCGCGGGATCTTCCTGCACAACGGCCAGCCGATGCAGGTCGGCCAGAAGCTGGTGCAGAAAGACCTGGCCAAGACCCTCAAGGAAATTTCGGCCAAGGGCAACGACGGTTTCTATAAAGGCTGGGTAGCCAAGGCGCTGGTGGATTCCAGTCAGGCGGGCAAAGGCATCATCACCCAGGCCGACCTGGACACGTACAAGACCCGCGAACTGGCACCCATCGAGTGCGACTACCGTGGCTACCACGTGGTCTCGGCACCGCCGCCGAGCTCCGGTGGCGTGGTGATCTGCCAGATCATGAACATCCTCGAAGGCTACCCGATGGCCGACCTTGGTTATCACTCGGCCCAGGGCCTGCACTACCAGATCGAAGCCATGCGCCACGCCTACGTGGACCGCAACAGCTACCTCGGCGACCCGGACTTCGTGCAGAACCCCATCGCCCACCTGCTGGACAAGGACTACGCCGCCAAGCTGCGCGCCGCCATCGAGCCGCAAAAGGCCGGGGATTCCCAGGCGATCAAGCCGGGCGTCTCGCCCCATGAAGGCAACAACACCACGCACTATTCCATCGTCGACAAGTGGGGCAACGCGGTCTCGGTCACCTACACCCTCAACGACTGGTTCGGTGCCGGCGTGATGGCGAGCAAGACCGGGGTGATCCTCAACGACGAAATGGACGACTTCACCGTCAAGGTCGGCGTGCCGAACATGTACGGGCTGGTGCAGGGCGAAGCCAACGCCATCGCCCCGGGCAAGGCGCCGCTGTCGTCGATGAGCCCGACCATCGTGACCAAGGACGGCAAGGCGGTGATGGTGGTGGGCACGCCGGGTGGCAGTCGCATCATTACCGCGACGTTGCTGACGATCCTGAATGTCATCGACTACAAGATGAACATCCAGGAAGCGGTGGATGCGCCACGTTTCCACCAGCAGTGGATGCCGGAAACCACCAACCTGGAGACCTTTGCGGTGAGCCCGGATACCCAGAAGATCCTCGAAAGCTGGGGCCACAAGTTCGCCGGGCCGCAGGATGCCAACCACTTGGCGGCGATCCTGGTGGGTGCGCCGTCGCTGGGGGGCAAGCCGGTGGGGAATAACCGGTTCTATGGGGCGAATGATCCGCGTCGTAACACAGGCCTGTCCTTGGGCTACTAACGCGGTCAAAAATGTGGGAGCGGGCTTGCTCGCGAATGCGGTGGATCAGCCAATATATCGTTGCCTGA
>NZ_JANLGL010000078.1:0-26486 GCF_024655625.1 Pseudomonas sp. 18.1.10 | reverse complement strand
ACCGGATGTAATGACTGACACACCGCCTTCGCGAGCAAGCCCGCTCCCACATTTTTAAGCGTGCTGACTCCAGATATCAGGCGATCTCGGCAACCACTGCCGCCAACGCCTGCGCCGGGTCCGCCGCCTGGCTGATCGGACGACCAATCACCAAGTAGTCCGAACCTGCATCCAACGCCTGACGCGGCGTCAGGATTCGGCGCTGGTCATCCTGCGCACTGCCCGCCGGACGAATCCCCGGGGTCACCAGTTGCAGCGACGGATGCGCAGTCTTCAGCGCCTGGGCTTCCAACGCCGAGCACACCAGGCCATCAAGGCCGGCTTTCTGCGCCAGCGCCGCCAGGCGCAACACCTGTTCCTGTGGCTCGATGTCCAGGCCGATGCCAGCCAGGTCTTCGCGTTCCATGCTGGTGAGCACGGTCACACCGATCAGCAGCGGTTTCGGGCCGCTGCGCTGCTCCAGCACTTCACGGCAGGCGGTCATCATGCGCAGGCCACCGGAGCAGTGCACGTTGACCATCCACACGCCCATTTCGGCGGCGGCTTTCACGGCCATGGCGGTGGTGTTGGGAATGTCGTGGAATTTAAGGTCGAGGAACACTTCGAAGCCTTTGTCACGCAGGGTGCCGACAATTTCTGCGGCGCAGCTGGTGAACAGTTCCTTGCCGACCTTGACCCGGCAAAGCTTCGGGTCCAACTGGTCAGCCAGCTTCAGTGCGGCGTCACGAGTGGGGTAATCCAGGGCGACGATGATAGGAGTCTGGCAGACGGACATTGGAATGGGCTCTCAGGCAAGTCGAAATCGGCGCGGATTGTAGCGCAAGCGGCGGCGTTGCGGGATCCGATGATCGGTAAATACTGACAGAGCGCACTCCGGCGGGCATTTCGGGCAATTATTTCAAAGCTGATACATTCACGACATGCCCCCAACACGCCCCACCGCTAGCCTCGCCCGCACGACCCACCGTCCAGCACTTCCAGCCATGGGGCTGGGCGCCTATGCTGACCGTCACAACCAGGCAGATGATCGCACTATGCATACCCCTCCCGTCTCTATGAACGACGAGCACAAAGGTTCGGTGATCGCCGATGAAAAGCGCTGGAACACCCGCGCGCTGATTGTCGATGACGACGTGCCGATCCGTGAACTGCTGATCGACTACCTGGCGCGCTTCAACATCCTCGCCACCGGCGTCACCGACGGCGCCGCCATGCGCGTGGCCATGCAGGCGGAAACCTTCGACGTGGTGGTGCTCGACCTGATGCTGCCGGGGGAAGACGGCCTGTCGCTGTGCCGCTGGCTGCGCGGGGAGTCGGACATCCCGATCCTGATGCTCACCGCCCGCTGCGAACCCACCGACCGCATCATTGGCCTGGAACTGGGCGCCGACGACTATATGTCCAAGCCGTTCGAACCGCGCGAACTGGTGGCGCGCATCCAGACCATCCTGCGCCGCGTGCGTGATGACCGCACCGAACAGCGCGCCAATATCCGCTTCGACAATTGGCGCCTGAACAGCGTGCTGCGCCAACTGGTGGCCGACGATGGCCTGGTGGTGCCGCTGTCCAACGCCGAGTTCCGCCTGCTGTGGGTGTTTATCGAACGGCCTCGCCGCGTACTGAGCCGCGAACAGTTGCTGGATGCGGCCCGTGGGCGCTCCATCGAAGCCTTCGACCGCAGCATCGATTTGCTGGTCTCGCGCCTGCGCCAGAAACTCGGCGATGACCCCAAGGCGCCGCAGTTAATCAAGACCGTGCGCGGCGAAGGCTACCTGTTCGACGCCCGGGATATCGGCTGATGCGTGCCACCTTCAATACGTTGTTCGGGCGGCTGTTCGGCGTATTGCTGGTGGCGATCATCCTCGCCCACGTGCTGGCCATCGCCTGGTTCCGCTATTACGGCCCGCCACCGCCGCCGCCCCAGGAAACCTTCATCGAGCAACCGGATGGCAGGATGGTGCCGCTGAACAAGGAACATCGCCGCCCCTGGTTTGGCGGGCCGGTGGTGCCGCTGACATTCCAGTTCATCTCGCTGATTATCGCCGCGTGGTACGGCGCCAAGCTGCTGAGCCGGCCGATCCAGCGCCTCAGCGAAGCCGCCGAGCGCCTGAGCCTGGACCTCGACAGCCCGCCCCTCGACGAGTCCGGGCCGCGCGAGGCGAAACAGGCCGCGTCGACCTTCAACCTGATGCAACGGCGTATCCGCGAACAGGTCAGCCAGCGTGCGCGCATGCTCGGCGCGGTGTCCCACGACCTGCGCACGCCGCTGTCGCGCCTCAAGTTGCGCCTGGAGCAGATCGAAGACCCCAAGTTGCAGGGCCAGATGCGCCAGGACCTCAACGACATGATCGGCATGCTCGACGCGACCCTGAGCTACCTGCACGAACAACGCACCAGCGAGACCCGGCACTGGCTCGACGTGCAGGCGCTGGTGGAGTCGATGAGCGAGAACGCCCAGGACCAAGGCTCCGACGTGCAATACGGCGGCACGTGCGTGCCGTTGCAGGTCCAACCGATGGCCTTGCGCTCGTGCCTCAACAACCTGATCGACAACGCCTTGCGCTATGCCGGCACGGCGCGGATCGAACTGGAAGACAGCCGCGAGGCCCTAATCATCCGCGTGATCGACCACGGGCCGGGTATTGCCGCGGATCAGCGTGAGGCGGTGTTCGAACCGTTCTTTCGCCTGGAAGGCTCGCGCAACCGCAATTCCGGTGGCGTTGGTTTGGGGATGACGATTTCCAAGGATGCGGCGGAGCGCTTGGGTGGGAAGCTGAGCCTGGAAGAAACCCCAGGCGGCGGGTTGACTGCTGTCATGTGGCTACCCAGAACCTGACAGGCTGGCGCAGAACAATGTGGGAGCGGGCTTGCTCGCGAAAGCAGTGTGCCAGTCAATGCATCTGGTGACTGAACCACCGCCTTCGCGAGCAAGCCCGCTCCCACACAAGCCCGCTCCCACACTGATCGAGACCTGCCAGTTATAAGGGTTTGTCTTCCCGGCGGCCTTGCGCCTGGGTCGCACTCCAATCCATCAGCAAGCTATACGCCACCGCCAACAACGTCGGGCCGATAAACAAGCCGATAAACCCGAACGCAATCAAGCCGCCAAACACCCCGAGCAGCACGATCACCAGCGGCAGATTACCGCCACGGCTAATCAGGTACGGCTTGAGCACGTTGTCGACGCCGCTGATGATGAACGTGCCCCACACGCCCAGGAACACCGCGTAGGTGTAGTCGCCCTTCCACGCCAGCCAGGCCGTGGCCGGGATCCACACCAGCGGCGGGCCCATGGGGATCAGGCTGAGCAGGAACGTGACGATGCCCAGCACCAGCGCGCCCGGCACACCGGCGATCAGGAAACCGATCAACGCCAGCAGCGCCTGGGCCGCCGCGGTGCCGATCACGCCGTTGACCACCCGTTGCACGGTGCCCGCCACCAGTTCGATGTAGTAACCGGCACGGTCACCGATCAAGCGCTCCAGCAGGCGGTGCACGAACATCGCCAGGCGCGGCCCGTCACGGTAGAAAAAGAACACGAACACCAGGCTCAGGGTCAGCTCCAGGATGCCGCCGCCGATCTGCGCACTGCGCGCCAGCAACCAGTTGCCAACCTGGCCCAGGTAGGGTTTGAGCGTGACCATCAAGGCCGCGCCCTGCTGGTCGATGGTGTCCCACATGCCCACCAAACGCTCGCCGACAAACGGGATCGAGCCCAGCCAGGTCGGCGCTTCGGGCAGGCCATCGACCTGAATATCCTTAATCAGCGCCACCGCATCGCGCACATGATCCGCCAGGTTGAACCCCAGCCACACCAGCGGTACCGCCACCAGCAGCATCCAGCCCAGGGTCAGGATGCCGGCGGCCAAGGATTCACGGCCACCCAGGGCGCGGGTCAGCAAACGCATCAGCGGCCAGCTGGCAAACGCCAGCACCGCGCCCCAGAACAGCGCCGACCAGAACGGCGCCATGACCCAGAAGCTGGCACCAAACAGCACCAGCAGCAGGATTTGCACCAGCAGGCGATCGTTATTGAGCATGGGGTATCTCGAGCAGAAGGCGTTAGGAAGACAGCTTAGGCGAACGGCGCGGGGCCGTTCGCCCGATCACGCCTAGCGTATCAGATGCAGGTGCAGGCCCTGGGTGTCGCCCGTGCCGGTTTCCAGGCGCGCGGCACGCACGCCCTTGTCGATCAAGGCCTGGCGCCAGGCTTCGGCATTCGGGCCGGCGAGGCTGACACGCAGGGTGGTGTCGAGGTTGAGCCCGCGGGAAATCAGGGTCAGCCAGGTGTCATCCGGCTCGGCGCCCAACTTCGGCAAGTCCAGCTCGCCGGTGCTTTTCAGCTCGCGCAACAGCGTGGCCGAGGTGGGCAGCAGGTCGCCCAGCGGCGTGCCGGCATCCAACTGCTCCACGTGCAGATAGGCACGGCGGTTGCCACGGGTAATGGCGTACAGCGCAATCAGGCTGTTGGCTTGCGGCTCGGCTAGGCGCAGCAGCAGATATTCCTGCTCGCTGTCGGCGCCCACCAGCTTGGCGTTGCCGAAAATTTCGTTGGCCCACAGGCTGCTTTCGCCGCAATCACGGGCCTTGCACCAGAACAACAGCTGCGCGCCTTTGGCCTGCAACGCTTCACGCGTGGCGGTAAACGCGGTGCTGGAACTGTGCTCGGCAGGCAACTCATAGGTAATCGCCGTGGCCTGGCCCCGTGCGGTGGCCTGGCCTTCGTAGCGCAACTGGCCGCTGATCTTGCGGATCGCACCCATGGGGTAGATGCGTTCCTTTTCTTCGGCGGGGCGGTAATCGACGATTTGCGCGTCGACTTGCCGGGCCACGGCGGGCAGGTCCTGGCTACCCGGCACGTCGGCGGCGAACACCATTGGGCTGAGCAGGCTTAGCCCGAGGATACGGATACAGCCGTTACGCACGCTCATAGAATCAACGCGCCGTGGCCAGCGGAGGTCATAGCAGTGTTGAGATGGTTCATGGTTGGCTCCCTTTCAATCCGCCCAGCCTCGGCAGTTGACCCCGCCAAGTCAAGGCGCAGAGAAGAAGCGATTGAAACAGTCTGCAACAAGAGCCGCGCCGGACTCGTCATTCAGGTGCAAATGATGGCCGCCTGGCAGCGTGGTCACGCTGAACGGCAGTTGGGAAAGCAATTCGGGATGTTTCGCCAGCATGCCGTCAGCGGCGACGACCAACTGCGTAGGGCAAGCCACCCGCCGCACGAAGGCCATGGCTTGTTCGTCGGTCAGGCGCATCGGTGAGGCCAGGGTCAAACGGCTGTCGGTACGCCAGGTGTAACCGCCCGGCACCGGCATCAAACCGCGCTGGGCCAACAGTTCGGCGGCTTCGCGGCTGACCGCCACCAGGCCTTTCATGCGCACTTCGACGGCACGGTCCAGCGTGGCGTAGACCGGCTTGCGCTTGTCTTGCAGGTCCAATTGCGCCTGCAACGCCATGCCCAGGCGCTCGGCGGCGTTCTCGCCACTGGCGGTCGGCGGGATCACGCCGTCGATCAATCCCAGGTGCGTCACGCGCTCCGGCAACGCACCGGCCAGCACCAGGGACACGATGGCGCCCATTGAGTGGCCAAGTAATGCAAAACGTTTCCAGCCCAGTTGTTCGGCGACTTGCAGCACATCGTGGACGTAATCCCACAAGGCATAACCGGCCCCCGTGGGACGATGCGCCGAATGCCCATGCCCCGCCATGTCCAGGGCGACGATACGCAAACCCGCCAATTTCGGCGCCAGCCGCGCAAAGCTGTTGGCGTTGTCCAGCCAGCCATGCAGGGCGATCACCGGCAAGCCGTCCTCGGGACCAAACAAGTGAGCCGCCAGCTCTATATGGGGCAGGCTCAGGCGCACTTCTTCGACCGGCACGCTCATGGGCAGTTGCCCTCACGGGCGGCCCAGCGGGAGAACAGGTTCTTAATCAAGGTCGCGGTGTCCTGGGGGCGTTCGAGGGGGAACATATGGCCGCCGGGCATGGTGAGCATTTCGCCCATGGGCAGGCGATCGACACCGCTGGCATGGTGACGCATCACTACCCGGCTCTGGCGGCCGCGCACCACTGCCAGTGGTACTTTCAACTGGCGCACCTGGCCGGGGCTGGTGTGGGGCACGCCGCGGTAGATGCTGATTTCGGTGGCCGGGTCGAAGCGCAGGCGCAGGCGGTCGCCCACCTGGTGCAGGCCGTGTTGCAGGTAGGCGTCGAAGCATTCCGGGTCGAAACCGCGAAACAGGGTTTTACCGGCGAAGTAACTGCGCGCGCTGTCCAGGTCATTGAACTCTTCACGCCGGCCCAGGGTGCGCCCGGCCGGGGTCAGGCGGTCGATAAAGCCCAGGCGCTTGGCGGCGCGGATCACCCAGCGGTCGGCACGGGTCAGCACCGGCGAGTCGAGCATCACCACGCCACGGTACAACTGCGGGCAGCGCATGGCCGCGTGCAGATGCAGCACGCCACCCAGGGAGTGGCCGACGCCCCACACCGGTTCCGGTTGCAGTTCCAAATGATGGATCAACTCGTCCACCAGGTTCTGCCAGTTGTCGTCCACCGGAAACCTGGGGTCGTGCCCGTGCTGCGGCAAGTGAGCCACGGCGTATTCCGGGGCCAGGGCGGCAAACAACTTGCCGTACGTAGCCGAAGGGAAACCATTGGCGTGGGCAAAAAACACGTGCTGCGACATACCGGACTCATCTACAAAAACAGAAAGCGATTGTCCCCACGCCTGGCCGCCACAGCAATGACTGTAACTGCCAGGAATGATGACACTCACGCCACGCCTATCGCGCCGGCGGCTGCTCGCCCAACGGCACCACGGCCATGGTCAGGCGCGAGACGCAACTGGCCTTGCCTTCATCGCTGGTCAAGCGGATGTCCCACACCTGGGTCGTGCGGCCGATATGGATCGCCCGCGCCACCGCCGTCACCCGCCCGCTGCGCACACCGCGCAGGTGGTTGGCGTTGACCTCCAGGCCCACGCAATAGAACTTGCTGGCGTCGATACACAGGTAGGCCGCCATGGAGCCGACGCTTTCCGCCAGCACCACCGACGCGCCGCCGTGCAGCAGGCCGTAGGGCTGATGGGTACGGTGATCGACCACCATGCTGGCGGTCAGGGATTCGTCGTCGAAGCTTTCGAAGCGGATATCCAGCAGTTCACCAATGGTGTTTTTCTGGATCGCGTTGAGGTGTTCGATGTTCGGTTGGGTGCGCCACAGGCCCATGGGGTCGTCCTTTGTTGGTTTTATGATGAGCCTAATCCTGCCACAGAACGGATTCGGAACGCTCGCTCCACGTCTGTAAATGTGCACCGTAAGTCGATTCGATCACGTTGCGCTTGATCTTCAGGGTCGGCGTGAGGAAGCCGTTTTCCACCGCCCAGCTGTCATTGACCACCACCAACTGGCGCAGGCGCTCATGTTTATCCAGCCCCTGGTTGACCGCCTCCAGCCAGCGTTCAAGGCTGGTCTGCAGGGCTTGACGGTCATGCGCCAGCGTCGACAGCACACACAGCGCAATCGGCGCGCCGAGGCCATCACCGACCACGCACACCTGCTCGATGTGGGCATGTTCGGCCAGGCGGTTTTCAATCGGCGCCGGGGCCACGTATTTGCCTTTGCTGGTCTTGAAGATCTCTTTAAGCCGCCCAGTCAGGCGCAGGCGGCCATCGGCGTCCTGCTCGCCCTTGTCGCCGGTGCGCAGGAAGCCATCGGCGGTGAGGGTCTCGGCGGTCTTCTCGGGGTCCTTGAAGTAACCGAGCATGGTCGCGCCGCTGCGCACCTGCACTTCGCCCAAGGCGTCGATGCGCACTTCGACACCCGGGCATGGCTGGCCGATCCAGCCGATTGTCTGCTGGCCGGGGCGGCACACGTGGGAGTAACCGCAACTTTCGGTCATGCCGTACACCTCCAGCACATCCAGGCCCAGCCGTTGATACCAGCGCAGCAGCGCCTCGGGCACCGGCGCGGCGCCGGACAGGGCGATGCGCAACGCATCCAGGCCAAGGCCGGCAAGCACTTTATGGCCCACACGCTTGCCGATAAACGGCAGGCGCAACAGGGTGTCGAGGCGTTTTTGCGGGATCTTGGCGTAGACGCCCAGCTGGAATTTGGTCCAGATGCGCGGCACACCAAACAACGCCGTCGGCCGCGCCCGGCGCAGGTCGGTCAGAAAGGTGTCCAGGCTCTCGGCGAAAAATACGGTTTGCCCGGTATAGATAGCGGCCATCTCGACAAACATCCGCTCGGCCACATGGCACAGCGGCAAGTACGACAACAACCGGTCGCCCTCCCCCAGGCCAAACACTTCGGTGCCGCGCGTCGCGGCAAAGCCCAGGGCGCCGAAGCTGTGCATCACGCCTTTGGGCAGGCCGGTGGTGCCGGAGGTGTAGATGATGGTCGCAAGGTCCGATGCCGCAGGCTCCGGGTTGTCTTGAATGGGCGTGCAGGCTTGCAGGTCGGCCCAACTGAAATCAAATGTGTCGGGCGGGCACAGCGGCAGGCTGATGGTTGGCACGCCTTTGGGCACACCGGGCGCCATCGCGGGCCAATCGTCGAGCTTGCCGACAAACACCAGCGCCGCCTCGGAGTGCGTCAGCACATGGGCGACAGAGTCGGCAGTGAGGTTGGGGTACAGCGGCACCGAGACATGCCCGGCCATCCAGATCGCCAGGTCGGCGATGATCCAGTGCGCGCAGTTTTTCGAGATCAGGGCAATGTGCGAACCACGGGGCAGTTCGCGGGCGCGCAGCCAGTGCGCGGCGCAACGGGCCTGGTGGCCGACATCGCCCCACGTGAGGCTGTGCACCTCGCCCCCGCCGACAGGCTGGACCAGAAAGGTTTTGCGCGGATGGCGCGCTTCACGTTCAAAGAAGACCTGCAACGGTAAACGAAAAGCGACGGGCATGGGACGCGCTCCTGTGTGGTCCAAACATAGCCAACCAAGCACTTGCTTGGCTGACTATATAGCACACACAAAGTAGCGATCCAGCCTACGGATTCTTCACGCTGACCAGGCTCATCAGCCCCGCCAGCGGAAAATCCCCTTCCAGTTCCGCGAGGCTCGCGGTGTGCATCGGTTGCGGCTGACGCTGATGGCCATGCTGCAAAAAGCTGATGAGGCCGCCCACCAACGGCTGATGGCTGACCAGCAGCACGTTGTCATCGGTGTCGAGCTGTTCCAGCACCTGCAGCGGGTTGCCCTCGGGGGTCAGCCACGGCACCGTGCGGATTTGCGGCTCAAAGCCCAAGGCCTGGCGCACCAGTTGGGCGGTCTGCTGCGCCCGCACATAGGGGCTGGCGATGATCGCACTGAGGGGCTGGCCGATCAGGTGCGCAGCACTGCGCAAGACTTCGCCACGGCCCTGTTCGGTGAGGTTGCGCTCGGCATCCGTGCGGGCATGCCCTTCGGCCTCACCGTGGCGCAAAATCCACAGCTTCACAGTTTTGGCTCTTCATCGCGCACGGGGTGCGGTGCCGGCGGCACGCTGTGGGCGGCTTCGCCCTCCGGTGCGCGCGGGGTTGGCCAATCGGCGAATGGCCACGGCTTTTGCTCGGTATGGAAGCTGCCGAAGCGGCCGATCTGCGCGAGGAACTGGCTGAGGCTGTCGCCGAAGTTCATCAGGCCCAGGTTCGGTGCGCCGTACACCAGGCGGTAGATCAGCTGCACGACGACCAGGGCGCCGAGCAGGAACTGCGCAACCTGCCACACCAGGGCAAACACCAGCATCCACAAGATGCGCAGGAGAATGGATTCGTACTTGGGCGCTGCTTTCGGATCGTTCATGACGCGTTCCTCAGTTGAAACCACTGGTGGAAATAAAATCGACATCGGTTTTCGGCTCGGCGCGCATCAGCAGCTCAATGACCTGGTTCAAGGTGCGCCCTTCAAACAGGATCGCGTGCAACCCAGCGACCAACGGCATATACACGCCGACTTCCTGGGCCTTGGCCTTCAGCACCTTGAGGGTGTTGACGCCTTCGGCCACTTCGCCCAGGCGCGTCACCGCGTCCTCCAGGCTCAAGCCCTGGCCCAGGGCGAAACCGACCTGGTAGTTGCGGCTTTTCGGCGACGAGCAGGTGACGATCAAGTCGCCCACGCCGGCCAAGCCGAGGAAGGTCATCGGGTTGGCGCCCTGGTTCACCGCAAAGCGGGTCATCTCGGCCAGCGCGCGGGTAATCAGCATGCTCTTGGTGTTTTCGCCCATGCCCAGCGCCACCGCCATGCCGGCGATGATCGCGTAGACGTTTTTCAGTGCGCCGCCCAGTTCGACACCAAAGCGGTCGCCACTGGCGTAGACGCGGAAGGTGCGGCCATGCAGCACGGCCTGGACGCGCTCGCACAGTTCCTCATCTTCACTGGCGATCACCGTGGCCGTCAGCGCGTGCTCGGCGACTTCCCGCGCCAGGTTCGGCCCGGACAACACGCCAATGCGCGCCTGGGGCGCGATCTCGGTGAGGATTTCACTCATCAGCATAAAGGTCTGCGCCTCGATGCCCTTGGTCAGGCTGACCAGCAGCTTGCCGGCCAAGCGTTCGGCATGGGGCGCCAGCACCGCGCGCAAGGCGCTGGACGGCAGTGCGACGAAGCACAGCTCGCACTCGGTCAGGGTCGCCAGCAAGTCCGTGACGGGTTCGACGGCCGCGTGGATCTTGATGCCTTTAAGGTAACGGGGATTCTCGCGGTGTACCCGGATGGCCTCGGCCTGCTCGGGATCACGCATCCACTGGCGTACCGCGTGGCCGTTTTCGGCCAGCAGGTTAGCCACGGCGGTGCCAAAACTTCCGCCTCCGAGGACCGCAATAGGGCGCTGTTCAGTCATATGCAATCCGTTAATCCATACCAGTGGCGATGGCCGCATTATACGGAGCGACCCGCTTGCGGCCAGCCCCCGCGTCAATTCGTGGGTTTGTCAGAAAATGCCACGTTTGTGTGAAGTAATTGCAAGTCCTACGACTGGCAAATGGCCCGACCTCAGTTAACATGGGCGGCTATCCGCAATTATCAAGGCCGTTCCGTGCATTTGGGCCCCTCTCCCCGTTCATCTCTGTTGTTGATGCTGCTGTGCAGCGGCACGGTGCTGGCCGACGATCTGTTCCTCGACAGCCAACCGCTGCCGCAGGTACTGACCGCCACGCGCCTCAAGCAATCGGCCGCCGCCGTACCAGGCAGCATGACGGTGATCGACAGCGAGTTGATAAAGGCCAGCGGCGCGCGGGATATCAGCGAACTGCTGCGCCTGGTGCCGGGGATGATGGTCGGCTACACCACCGGCAACCAGGCGGCGGTGAACTACCACGGCACCAGTGCCAGCGACGCACGGCGCATGCAGGTGTTGATCGACGGGCGCTCGGTGTACCGCGCGGGCCTGGCGACCGTGGACTGGAGCGACATTCCAGTGGCCATGGAAGATATCGAGCGCATCGAAGTGTTCCGTGGCCCCAACACCGTCAGCTACGGCGCCAACGCGCTGATGGCGGTAGTCAATATCCTCACGCGCTCGCCGGCCAACAGCCAGGGCACGCGGATGAAAGTCATCCGTGGTGAGCGCGGGATCAACGACTACTACGCCAGCCAGGGCGTGCGCTGGGACACCGGCGACCTGCGCCTGTCCCTGTCCGGGCAACAAGACGACGGCTTTGACAGCGATGCCGCCGGCGCCGACCGCCGTGACAGCCGCCGCCTCAACCGCTTCAGCCTGGCCGTGAGCCAGACGTTGAACGCGCAACAAAGCATCGACTGGCAACTGAATGCCAAGGAAGGGACCAACCAGCGGCCCTATACCTACACGCCGGTATTCGCCGGGATTACCGAAGGTGGCAACAATTCCGACGTCGCGGCCAAGGACTACGCCGCATCCCTGCGCTGGAACTTCGATTTCAACCCCGAGCACAGCCTGTATATCCAAGGCTCGGCCCAGCAATGGGACCGCCAGCAGATCTGGAAGGCCTGCGACGCCAAGGTCTCGTTCAGCCCCGAATTGACGCGGCTGTGGCAACTCAACCCGAACTATGCCGAGCAGCTGGCGCGGCACATGGACAGCTATAGCGCCGCCCCACCCGGCAGCGCTGACGAACGCGCGCTGGCCGAGCAGGTTCTGACCCAGTGGCGCACCGGCGCCAAAGAGAGCGTGTGCGGCGACATCAACCAAAGCACCCGCGAAAGCCGTTACGACCTGGAGCTCCAGGACACCCTGAGCCTGTCCGACAGCCTGCGCCTGGTCAGCGGGGTGAATTACCGATATGACCGCGCCGACTCCGACACCTACTTCAACGGCACCCTGGACGACACCACCTGGCGCCTGTTCGGCCAACTGGAATGGCGCGCCAGCGAGCACTGGTTGTTGCAGGGCGGGGCGATGTTCGAAGACACCCACCTGAGCGGCAGCTCGCTGACGCCACGGGTGGCGGTCAACTACCTGATTAACCCGCGCCACGGCTTGCGCGCGGTGTATTCCGAGGCGATCCGCTCGCCGGACATGTTCGAGAACAACGTCAACTGGAGCTACCGCGTCACCAACCTCAGCTCCCCGGCCTACGGGCAGAATACCGGCCAGTACTTCGTGGTGACACGTGGCCCGGGCAACCTCGACAAAGAGCTGATGCGCTCGCGGGAACTGGGTTACAACGGCTTCTTCGCCGACATCGGGCTGAACCTGGACGTGAAGCTGTTCTACGACGAAATCACCCAGATGATTAGTTCGCCGCTGCGCAATAACCAGTACATTGCCAGCAACGCCAACAGCTCGCGGTTTACCGGCGCCGAATCCCAGTTCGACTGGCGTATGAGCAGCGCCGACCGCCTGCGGCTGACCTATGCTTACGTCGACGCCACCACCAGCAACCCCAGGGACAAGGCCCAGACCGCGCGCAACAGTGGCTCGGCCGGCTGGTTGCGGGAATGGGGCCGGGGCTGGTCCAGCGCGCTGTTCTATTATGGCGACGACGCGCTCAACCAATATCGCTTCGAACGGGTCGACCTGCGGGTGGCCAAGCGCATTGCCCTGGGCAAAGCCAACGTGGAGCTGGCCGGCATGTTGCAACAACGCCTCGATAACCAGCCCACCACCTGGGCCGACAACCACTACGACTCCCGTCATGTGCTCTATTTCAGTGCGGAGCTAGAGTTCTGACATGGGCGCTCAGTCAAGGATGACCCTCGTCTGCACGCCACGGTTGTGGCGCCGCGCCCTGCTGTGGCTGTGCCTGCTGTTCACCGCACCGACCTGGAGTGCCGAGATCCTGCTGACCGCGGCCGAAGGCGGCGCCGGCGTGCAAGCCTTCACCGAAGCCCTGGCCAAGGAACGCCCGGACGACCACGTGACCTTCGCCCCGCTCAAGGACTTGCCCACACCCAGCCACCTGCCCTCCAGCACGCGCTTGATCCTGCTGGACCTGGCCAGCCTCGACTGGCGCCTGCAAGACGCCCAGGGCCCGCCGACCCTGGTGCTGCGCATCAGCCGCCTGCAAGCCCGGCAGCGCCTGGGCAGCCACCTGCCGGCCAGGATCAGCCTGCTGTGGAGCGACCCACCGCTGGCGCGCCAGCTGCACCTGATCGCCAACATCCTGCCCCAGGCCCGGCGCATCGGCGTGCTCTACGCGGCCGACAGCGAATTCCTCCTGCAAGAACTGCTCGAGTACGCCACGCCCATGGGCCTGGAAGTGGTGCCGCAGCTGTGGGAAAACACCAATGACAGCCGTCCGTTGCTAAACCTGTTCAAAAGCAGTGATGTGCTGCTCGGCCTCGATGACCCGCAACTCTACAACCCGAAAACCGCGAAAAACCTGCTGTTGAGCAGCTACGCCCGGCAATTGCCGCTGGTGGGGCCCAATGCCGGCTTCGTCCGCGCCGGCAGCCTGGCCAGCGCCTACAGCGACCAAAGCGATTGGCTCGCGGTGCTCGACCGCCTGCTCGACCAGCCACCGGCCAGTTGGCCACGCACGCTGTACCCGGAACACTTCAAAGTCGCGGGCAACCCGCAAGTCGCACGCTCGCTGGGGCTCGAAGAGGTTGATGAAACCGACGTCGCCGCCCGGTTGGCCGAAGGAGAAAAACGCCCATGACCCTGCGTCGTCGTTGGGATATCAACACCCGCACCCAGCTCATCACCCTGGGCCCGGCGCTGTTGCTGACGTTGCTGTTAATCAGCTTCTTTACCTTCGTGCGCATCCAGGATTTGCGTCAGGAGCTGGACCACACCGGCCAACTGATCGCCAACCAGCTGGCGCCCGCCACCGAATACGGGGTGATTTCCGGCAACAACGATGTGCTGGAGAGCCTGTTGCGCGCGACATTGGCGACGCCCCATGTGCGCTTCCTGGAGATCCAGGACAGTGCCGAGAACATCCTGGTGTATGTCGAACAACCGTCGGAAACCCACGACCGTTCGCTGTCGGTCAAGGTGTTCCAGGCGCCGATCCGCCTGCAACATATCCAGCTGGGCAATGATTTTTTCCAGGACAACCTCAACGAACCCAAGGCGCCCCGCGCGGATTACCTGGGGCGGGTGATCGTCGGCATGTCCAACGACGCGTTCAGCCAACGCCAGCAGGAAATCCTCTTCAAGGCGGGCATCCTGGCGCTGTTCGCCCTGCTGTTTACCTTTCTGCTGGCGCGGCGCCTGGCCGCGAGCCTGTCGCAGCCGATCAGCGCCATGGGCCACGCGGTCAAGGCGATCCAGCAAGGCGACTACAAGACCCCGCTGCCGATTGTCGATGACTCGGAGCTGGGCGACCTGTCGCGGCATATCAACAACCTGGCCGAAGGCCTCAACCAGGCCAGCCGCGAGCAACACCAGGCCATGGCCCAGTTGATCCAGACCCGCGAAGAGGCGGAGCGGGCGAACAACGCCAAGTCGGATTTCCTGGCGATGATGAGCCATGAGCTGCGCACGCCGATGAACGGCGTACTGGGCATGTTGCAGCTGCTGGAAACCACCGAGATGACCGAGGAGCAGACCGAATACGCGGCGCTGGCCTCCGAGTCCACCGAGCATTTGCTCAAGGTCATCAACGACATCCTCGACTTCTCGCGCATCGAACGCGCCGCCCTGGAGCTGGAGCACATTCCGTTCAACCTGGCAGACCTGATTAACAGCTGCGCCCAAGCCTTCCAGCACAGTGCCGTGCAACGCGGGCTGGTGTTGGAGCTGCTGATTCCGCCGGGCATGGCCGCCTTGCAAGTGCAGGGCGACCCGACCCGCATCCGGCAAATCCTGGTGAACCTGATCGGCAACGCCTTGAAGTTCACCGAACAGGGCAACGTGACCATCGAGCCGCAGTGGCAACCCCTCGATCACGAACTGCTGTGGTTTACCTGCACGGTGCGTGACAGCGGCATTGGCATTTCGGCCGAGCGCCTGGAGTTGATGTTCGACGCGTTCCAGCAGGCCGACAGCTCCATCTCGCGACGCTACGGCGGCACTGGCCTGGGCCTGCCCATCGCCCGCACCCTGGCCGAACGCATGGGCGGCACGTTGCGCGCGCAAAGCGAAGAAAACCGCGGTTCGGTGTTTACCCTGGAAATTCCGTTGGCCATCGACCAGCAATACTTGCCGAAGATCGCCCATGACAGCGACGGCAAAAGCAGCGCCGGTGATGGCCGCCATGTGTTGCTGGTGGAGGACAACCCGGTCAATCGCACCGTGGTCGAAGCCATGTTGCGCAGCCTGGGCTTTGAAGTCAGCCTGGCCACCGACGGCGCCGAGGCGATCCGCAGTGCCGAAAGCCTGATTTTCACCGCGATCCTGATGGACTGCCGGTTACCGCTGATCGATGGCTACGAGGCAACCCGGCAGATCCGCCAATTGCCGGGCTGCGCCGACCTGCCGATCATCGCCCTCACCGCCAACGCCTTGCAGGGCGACCGGGAAGCCTGCCTGGCCGCCGGAATGAACGATTACCTGGCCAAGCCATTCAAACGCACGGATTTGCAGCAAATCCTGCAACGTTGGGTGCAATAGCGCCGCGCCATCAGCCAACTCCGACTGGCGTGAAAGACGAAAGTGCGGCAGTCTTAGGCACCCAAACGGACCGATAAACAGGCCCGGTTTAAAATTTCAGTGAACAAGTGTACATTCAGTGCCTTGCCGCTGTGACTTTCACTACAACGCAATAGTCTATGTGTAGGCTGCCGGTATGAGGCGTAACGCTTCAGTCGGTTCGGGAAGATTTACCCTACCCTGCCGCATGGGATTATTGAGGAGCTCGCATGACCAAACAAAACGCCTTTACCCGGGAAGACCTGCTGCGCTGCAGTCGCGGTGAGCTGTTCGGCCCAGGTAACGCGCAACTGCCCGCCCCGAACATGCTGATGGTGGATCGCATCACCCATATCAGCGAAGAGGGTGGCAAGTACGGCAAAGGTGAATTGGTCGCCGAGCTGGATATCACCCCGGACCTGTGGTTCTTTGCCTGCCACTTTGAAGGCGATCCCGTAATGCCAGGCTGCCTGGGCCTAGACGCCATGTGGCAGCTGGTCGGTTTCTTCCTCGGCTGGCAAGGCCTGCCGGGTCGCGGTCGCGCCCTGGGTTCGGGCGAAGTGAAGTTCTTTGGCCAGGTCCTGCCGACCGCCAAGAAAGTCACCTACAACATTCAAATCAAGCGCGTCCTCAAGGGCAAGCTGAACCTGGCCATCGCCGATGGTTCGGTGAGCGTCGACGGTCGCGAGATCTATACTGCCGAAGGCCTTCGGGTTGGCGTATTCACTTCCACTGACAACTTTTAAGGGTTATCCGCATGCGCCGCGTCGTTATCACTGGTCTGGGCATCGTTTCTTGCCTGGGCAATGACAAAGAGACCGTCACCGCTAACCTGCGTGCAAGTCGCCCTGGCATCCGCTTCAACCCGGAATATGCCGAAATGGGTCTGCGTAGCCAGGTTTCCGGCTCCATCGACCTGCCCCTCGAAGAGCTGATCGATCGCAAGATCTATCGCTTCGTCGGCCACGCTGCCGCCTACGCCTACCTGGCCATGAAAGACGCGATCGCCGACTCCGGCCTGAGCGAAGACCAGGTTTCCAACGTACGCACTGGCCTGATCGCCGGTTCGGGCGGCGCATCGACCCTCAACCAGATGGAAGCGCTGGACATCCTGCGCGAAAAAGGCGTGAAGCGCGTCGGCCCGTACCGCGTAACGCGGACCATGGGCAGCACCGTTTCGGCCTGCCTGGCCACGCCATTTGCCATCAAGGGCGTGAACTACTCGATCTCCTCCGCTTGCGCCACCAGTGCGCACTGCATCGGTACGGCGGTTGAGCAGATCCAGCTGGGCAAGCAGGACATCGTGTTCGCCGGCGGCGGTGAAGAAGAGCATTGGAGCCAGTCGTTCCTGTTCGACGCCATGGGCGCACTGTCTACCCAATACAACGAAACCCCGGAAAAGGCCTCCCGCGCCTACGACGCCAAGCGTGACGGTTTCGTCATCGCCGGCGGTGGCGGCATGGTGGTGGTCGAGGAGCTGGAACACGCTCTGGCCCGTGGTGCCAAGATCTACGCGGAAATCGTTGGCTACGGCGCGACGTCCGACGGCTACGACATGGTTGCGCCAAGCGGTGAAGGCGCCATCCGTTGCATGCAGATGGCCATGTCCACCGTGGATACCCCAATCGACTACCTGAACACCCACGGCACCTCGACTCCGGTCGGCGACGCCAAGGAAATGGAAGGCGTGCGTGCGGTATTCGGCGACAAGGCTCCGGCCATCAGCTCCACCAAGAGCCTGTCGGGTCACTCCCTGGGCGCCGCCGGCGTTCACGAAGCGATCTACTGCCTGCTGATGATGGAAGGCAACTTCATTGCCGGCTCGGCCAACATCGATGAACTGGACCCGGCCGTCGCTGACATGCCGATCCAGCTCAAGACCGTTGAAAACGCCAAGATCGACACCGTGATGAGCAACAGCTTCGGCTTCGGTGGCACTAACGCCACCCTGGTGCTGAAACGCTGGCAGGGTAAGTAAGGCCTGTCGCTTGATTGCATGAAAAAGCCCCGACTGGTTCGGGGCTTTTTTATGGGCGCTGGATTTTAGACCGAGTCGTCTGCTTCGCGAGCAAGCCCGCTCCCACATTTGACCGAGTACATCCTTTGGAATGCGCTCAAATGTGGGAGCGGGCTTGCTCGCGAAGGGGCCAACCGGATTCTGAGCCCTACACCGAAAACCGCGCCACCATGGTGTTCAAATCCACCGCCAACCGCGACAACTCCTGGCTCGCCGCACTGGTCTGGTTCGCCCCGGTGGACGTCTGATGCGCCAGATCGCGGATGTTCATCAGGTTGCGATCCACCTCCCGCGCCACCGCCGCCTGTTGCTCCGACGCACTGGCGATCACCAGGTTGCGCTCATTAATCAAGGTAAACGCCGACGCAATCGCCTCCAGCGCCGTCCCCGCCGATTTGGCGATATCCAGCGTGGCATGCGCCCGCGTATTGCTTTGCTGCATTGAGGTCACCGCCTGATCGGTGCCCTGCTGGATCCCGCTAATCATCAGCTCGATTTCCTGGGTCGACTGCTGCGTGCGATGCGCCAGCGCCCGCACTTCATCGGCCACCACTGCAAACCCACGCCCGGCGTCCCCGGCCCGCGCGGCCTCGATGGCCGCATTCAGCGCCAACAGGTTGGTCTGTTCGGCAATCGAACGAATCACATCCAACACCTTGCTGATGCCATAGACCTTCTGCGCCAAGTCCTCGACCTGCGTGGCATTGGCGGTCACATCCGAGGCCAGCGCCTCGATGGACACCACCGTCTGCTGCACCTGCTCGCGCCCTTGCTGGGCGATGCGGTCGGACTCCCGGGACGCCTGGGACGTGGCCACCGCGTTGCTCGCCACCTCTTCCACGGCCGCCGTCATCTGATTGACCGCCGTCGCCGCCTGCTCGATTTCCTGGTTCTGCTGGTGCAGGCCACGGGTGGCATCCTCGGTCACGCAACTGAGCTCCTCGGAAGCGGAGGCCAATTGGTTCGACGATTCGGCGATCTGCCGGATAGTGTCGCGCAGGTGTTCCTGCATGCCCTTGAGCGCTTGCTGCAAACGCGCGGGCTCGTCCTTGCCGGTGATGTTGATCTCCCCGGTCAAATCGCCACTGGCCACGCCCTGGGCGACTTTCAGCGACTGCGCCAGGGGCAGCACGATGCTGCGCGTCAGCCACACGGCCAGGCCGATGGTAATCAGCGCCGTCAGCGCAATCATGCCCACCACCCAACTGCGCGACTGGCTGAACACGCTCTGCGCCACGCTCGCGGCCAGGTTGGCATTGGTTTTGTTGAGGTTAACCAGGGCGTGCAAGGTGACGGCCATTTCGTCGGCGAGCTGATTCATCTCACCGTTGACCACCTTGACCGCGTCGTCCAACTGATTGTTCTTGGAAAGCCCCATGACCTGCTCCTGACGTTGCAGGTATTGCTGCTCCTGGGCCTTGAAACGGTCGAACAGCGTGCGTTCCTCGGGCAGCACGATCAACGCTTCATACAAGCTCTGCGCCTGGTGCAGGCCGTTCTTGAGGTCGCCAAGCTTCTGCTCGTTCTGTGCCAACGCCTGGGGGTCGCGATTGAGCAACAGGCGCAAGGTCAGCGCACGCACCCGCAACAGGTCCTGGCTCATCTCCCCCACCGCCATCACGCTGGGTAGCCAGTTATTTTCCACCTGGTCCGACTGCTGGCGCATATTGGCCATCTGCAACAGGGCGAAGCCGCCCAACGCGAACACCATCAACGCCAACACACCAAAGCCCAGGCCGGCGCGTGGGGCGATATTCAGACTTCTGATACTCATGCCTTGGTTCCTTCCAAATGCGCTGCATCCATTTGCAGCTGGCTGCTCTTGAAGGTATCGGCCCTTGCGCCACTTTGCGTAAGACGAAAACGCGATATAAACCCCTAGCACAATCGCGACGAAACTGATTGTAGAAAACAGGGAACACCCGCACGCGCCCATGCTCTATAACTGCATGACCTTCATCCTGCCCTTCTTGTGAGGTTTGCCATGCCCGTTACCGTCAATACCCTCAACCACGACAACTTTCGCCACAGCGTGAACATCAACCACCACGAGCTGTTCACCGACCTGCCCAAGAGCCTCGGTGGCGATGACTCGGCGCCCTCCCCCCACGACTACTTCGACGCTGCCCTGGCCTCCTGCAAGGCCTTGACCGTGAAACTCTACGCGCAGAAAAAGGACATCCCGCTCACCGGCGTGACCGTGGAAGTCACCCACGACGCCTCTGAGGAGCAAAAGGGCAAGTACAAGCTCAACGTCAAGCTGACTCTCAAGGGCGTGCTCACCGATGCCCAGCGCGACGAGCTGCACCGCGTGGCCGACCGCTGCCCGGTGCACAAACTGATGACCACCGCCGAGATCAGCATCGACACTCAATTGTCTGAAGGCGCGTTCAGCCAGTAACAGCAACATCCCGGCGAGCGGGTTATGCTCAACGTCATCCAACCCGCTCAGACTGGGACCTGCCATGACCGCCCTTACCGTGATCCGCCCACGCCCCGAAGACGTGGAAGGCCAGCCGATCCTGCGCCCGCTGCCCTCGCGCGAATGCCGCAGCGTCGGACCGTTCGTGTTTTTCGACCATATGTTGCCGACCCGCTATGCGCCGGGCAGCGGCATGAATATCCGCCAGCACCCGCATATCGGCCTGTCCACCCTCACCTACCTGTTCGACGGCGCCTTGCAGCACAAGGACAGCCTGGGCTCGGACCAGGTGGTGCAGGCTGGCGACGTCAGCTGGATGACCGCCGGCAGCGCGATTGCCCACGTCGAACGTACGCCCGAGGCCGTCAAGGCCGCAGGATTCAGCCTGCACGGCCTGCAAGTGTGGCTGGCCTCGCCCAAGGACCACGAGACCGGGCCGGGCCACTACAGCCATCACCCGGCGGCGAGCCTGCCGCTCAGTGACAACCTGGGGGTGCAGGTTCGCCTGATCGCGGGTAGCGGCTTCTGCCTGAAGTCACCGGTGCCGGTGCTGTCGCCGACGCTGTATGCCGAAGTGCGGATGCAGACGGCCACCACGCTGCTGATTCCTGACGAGCACGAGGAACGGGCGGTGTATGTGCTGGAAGGTGAAGCGCAACTGGACGGTGAGCCGCTGGAGGTGCACAGCCTGGTGGTGTTGCCGAAGGGTCAGGAGATGGCGTTGTTTGCCGAGACGGAGTGCCACCTGGTGGTGTTTGGTGGCGCGCCGTTGGATGGGCCACGGCGGATCAATTGGAATTTTGTCGCGAGTGATCCGGCGGTGATCGAGCAGGCTCGGCAGCGTTGGGCGGCTGGGGATTGGCCGACGGTGCCCGGTGAAACAGACAGGATAGAGCTGCCTGTGAGATAGCATTCGCGAGCAAGCCCGCTCCCACATTTGACCGCGTTTATGCTGAAGAAATACGGTCGAATGTGGGAGCGGGCTTGCTCGCGAAGAGGCCGGAACAGGCGCTAAAGCTTTAGCCCTGGAACACTTCATCCAACAAATCATGCATCGACTTGAACGCCCGCTTGGCTGTCTTCGCGTCGTACATCATCTTACCCGGCACATTGGCGTGCGGGTCGGTGAAGGAATGCACGGCGCCGCCGTAGCTCAGCAACTGCCAATCCACCCCAGCCGCGTTCATTTCTACTTCAAACGCTGGCAGTTGCTCTCTCGGCACCAATGGGTCGGACGCGCCGTGCAGCACCAGCACTGAACCCTTGATGTGCTTCGCACCCTCTGGGTTCTGTGTGTCGATGGTGCCGTGGAACGACACGGCGGCCTTCAACGGTGCGCCGGTACGCGCCAGCTCCAGCGAGCAGAAGCCGCCAAAGCAGAAGCCAAAGGTCGCCAGCTTCGCGGTATCCACCTCGGCCTGGGCTTGCAGTTGCGCAAAGGCCGCCTGCATACGCTTGAGCAGTTCCGGGTTGTCGTTTTTCAACGGCATCATCGCCGCGCCGGCCTCATCGCCATTCGATGGGCGTACGGTTTGCCCGTACAAGTCGGCGATCAGCACCACGTAGCCTTTACTGGCAACGCTCTTGGCGATCTCTTCGGCACCCGCACTCACCCCCATCCAGTTCGGCGCCATCAACAGGCCCGGCAGCGGACCTTTGTGGGCGGCATCGAACGCGAGGCGGCTTTCGTAGGACTGGCCATCAAGCTGATAGACCACGGAACGCACAGTGACTTGGCTCATCATTTACTCCAGTTGAGGTGCACGAGAACGAAAAAGCCCGCCGAAGCGGGCTTTTCTACAACGGTGTCAGACCGACAGTTCAACCAACAGCTTGTTCAGGCGGCGCACGTAGGCGGCCGGGTCCTTCAAGCTTTCGCCAGCGGCCAGGGCCGCCTGGTCGAAGAGGATGTGCGACAGGTCGCCAAAGCGCTCTTCGCTCTGCTCGCCGTCGAGTTTCTCGATCAGCGGGTGAGCCGGGTTGAATTCGAAGATCGGCTTGGAATCTGGAACCTTCTGGCCGCTGGCTTCGAGGATCTGGCGCATCTGCATGCCCAGGTCCTGTGCGCCGATGGCCAGGATCGCCGGGGAATCGGTCAGACGGTGGGAAACCCGCACTTCGCTGACAGCATCGCCCAGGGCGGTCTTGATTCGCTCCACCAGGCCTTCTTTGGCCTTGGCGACTTCTTCGGCTTCTTTCTTCTCGTCTTCGGAGTCCAGGTTACCCAGGTCCAGGTCACCACGGGCCACGTCGACGAACGACTTGCCGTCGAACTCGCTGAGGTAGCTCATCAGCCACTCATCGATACGGTCGGTCAGCAGCAGCACTTCGATGCCTTTCTTGCGGAAGACTTCCAGGTGCGGGCTGTTCTTGACCTGGGCGTAGGTTTCGCCGGTCAGGTAGTAGATCTTGTCCTGACCTTCCTTGACCCGCGCCAGGTACTCGGCCAGAGACACCACTTGCTCGCCACCGTCTTCGTGAGTCGAAGCAAAGCGCAGCAGCCCGGCGATTTTTTCCTTGTTGGCGAAATCTTCAGCCGGGCCTTCTTTCATGACCTGACCGAAGTTTTTCCAGAAGCCCTTGTATTGCTCAGGCTCGTTCTTCGCCAGTTTTTCCAGCATGTCCAGCACGCGCTTGGTCAACGCCGACTTCATGGAGTCGATGATCGGGTCTTTCTGCAGGATTTCCCGCGACACGTTCAGCGACAGGTCATTGGAGTCGACCACGCCTTTGATAAAGCGCAGGTACAGCGGCAGGAAGGATTCCGCCTGGTCCATCACGAACACGCGCTGCACGTAGAGCTTGAGGCCTTTTGGCGCTTCACGCTGGTACAGGTCGAACGGCGCACGGGCCGGTACGTAGAGCAGCGAGCTATATTCCAGCTTGCCTTCGACCTTGTTGTGGCTCCAGCTCAGCGGGTTCTCGTAATCGTGGGCGATGTGCTTGTAGAACTCCTGGTATTCCTCGTCTTTGACTTCGGTACGAGGACGGGTCCACAGGGCGCTGGCGCGGTTGACCACTTCCCATTCCTGGGCAGGTGTTTCTTCGCCTTCGGCCGCAGCCTGTTCTTTCGGCAGCTCGATGGGCAGAGCGATATGGTCGGAGTACTTCTTGATGATATTGCGCAGGCGGTAGCCGTCGGCAAACTCATCTTCATTGGCCTTGAGGTGCAGCACGATGCGCGTGCCACGGTCAGCCTTGTCGATGGTGGCGATTTCGAATTCGCCCTCACCTTTGGACGACCAGTGCACGCCTTCGCTGGCGTCGAGGCCGGCACGACGGCTGAACACTTCAACTTCGTCGGCAACGATAAAGGCCGAGTAGAAGCCCACGCCGAACTGGCCGATCAGGTGCGAATCTTTCTTCTGATCGCCCGACAGGCTCTTCATGAAATCAGCGGTGCCGGATTTGGCGATGGTACCCAGGTGGGTAATCGCGTCTTCACGGCTCATGCCGATGCCGTTGTCTTCGAGGGTGACGGTCTTGGCGTCCTTGTCGAAGCTCACACGGATTTTCAGTTCGGCGCCGCCTTCCAGCAACTCAGGCTTGGACAGGGCTTCGAAACGTAATTTGTCGACAGCGTCAGAGGCGTTGGAGATCAATTCGCGAAGGAAGATTTCCTTGTTGGAATACAGCGAATGGATCATGAGGTGCAGCAGTTGCTTCACCTCGGTCTGGAAGCCCAGGGTTTCCTTTTGAGTTTCCACGCTCATGGTCATCAAACTCCAATTGGATGGCAGTGGCCGCTTTCTCAATGATTGGCGGCGGGTTGTCATCCAAGTTGGGGGCTAAGGCCAGGATTTCAAGGGCGGCTTGGTTCCTCGATCTTGAAATGCGCGCGAGCGGTGGCAATCGGTTCCGCCGCAGTGCTCTGCCAGGCGGTGATCGCGACATTCGCCACCCGCCGGCCCTGGCGCCATACCTGGCACTTGGCGTAGGTGTCGCGATACTGGCCGGCGCGCAGGTAGTCCAGGGAGAAGTCGATGATTTTCGGCAGGCCCGGCGCACCGGTAAATACCAGCAAGTGCAGCGCCGCCGACAACTCCATGAAGCCGGCAATCACCCCGCCGTGGAGGGCCGGCAATATCGGGTTACCAATATTGTCCTTGCTCGCCGGCAGGCGAAACAGCAACTCATCCCCCAGACGGGTGCATTCGATGCCGATCAGCTTGGCGTAGGGGATCAGGCCCAGCAGCTCGTCGTAGTTGCCGCGCGCATGGGCCTGTTCCAGGCGAGTCTTGAATCGATGTGTCATGCCTGCTCTCCCTTGATGGCGCCGGCCAGTCCTTGTGTGCCCTTGAGACGCTTGCCCATGCGCATGAACGTGCCGACTACATGGGCGATGGGCTGTTGCGGGTCGTCCTGGTAGGCGAAGCCACGGGTGAAAATCACGTCGGTGGTGACGCGGTAGCATTGGGCGAAGCCATACACGGGCTTGTGCGGCTCGGCTGGATGCATGTAGTCGATGCGCAGGTCGAGGGTCGGGCACACCTCGAACTCGGGCAAGACGCACAGGGTCGCCATGCCGCAGGCGGTGTCCATCAGGGAGGTCAAGGCGCCACCGTGGATTACGCCCGTATTGGGATCACCGACCAGATGGGGGGCGTAGGGCAAGATCAACGTGATGCCCTCCCCGCTCGCGTGATGAGCGGTAATACCCAGCACCTGACAATGGCGCAAGGCCGATACAAAGCGCGCCGCGCGCTCTAACAAAGGGTTTTCGGTCATTCGTTCGGGACTCTTATTAGTGTTGATCCGCAAAATCGGTGGTGCGGGCAAAAGTTCCTTTAAGTCAGCGCTTTATATATCTGTGAAACAAAAGGAACTAATGCCGGAGCACCGTGCTCGAAAGGCCAGTAGATATCTTCAATAAGGAGAAACACCCCATGCGCAAGACTTTAGCTATTTCCATGATGCTCGCTGCTGCCCTCGGTCTCGCTGCCTGCGACAAAAAATCCGAAGACAAAGCTCAAGACGCCGCTGCACATTCCGAGCAAGCTCAGAAAGACATGGCGAAGGCTCAGGATAAAGTGAACGACGCTGCGAAAGAAAACGCCGAAGCTGCCAAAGCTCAGGCTGAATCGAACGCCGCTGTTGCAAAAGAAGCTGCACCTGCTACACCAGCCACCGGTTCTTGAGACCGCGGCTAGAAATAGCGCTGCAGCAAAAAGAAAGCCCGCTTAGATAGCGGGCTTTACTTTGTCTGGCGTTTTTATTTGCAGCGCTAGTTAAGCCGCCTCTTTAACCGCCTCCGGCAGCGGCGTGTCGGTCTGCGTATACACCATCACTTGCAGTGCGTCGGAGTGAAACTCCCGACGGTACAGCACCAACACCACCCCGGTGCTCATCAACATGAACAACCAGGGGCTGACAAACCACGCCAACATGGTCATGCCGAAATAATAAGAGCGCAGGCCAAAGTTGAATTGGTTGGCCGCCATGGAAATCACCCGCGCCGCACGCAGGGCAAACGCCTTGCGCTCCTGCTCCGACACATGCCGCTCACCGATCATCGGTGCCGAGCCCACCAGCACCGCTGCGAAGTTGTACTGGCGCATGCACCAGCTGAAGGTGAAGAAGGCGTAGACGAACACCAGTGCCAGGCACAGCAACTTGATTTCCGACATGCCCTGGGACGCCTGCTGCACCATGGGAATGTCCGCCAGCAACGACACCGCCCGCTCCGAGGCCCCCAGCACGGTGAGAATACCGGCGAGGATAATCAAGGTGCTCGAGGCGAAGAACGAGGCGTTACGCTCTAGGTTGCCGATCACGCTGGCATCGGCGATGCGGTTGTCGCGCATCAGCATGCGGCGCATCCAGTCCTCGCGATACAGATGCAGCACGCTGGCCAGGCAGGCCGTGTCCCGCGCTTTCCAGGTGGCATAGCGGGTGTAGCCGCCCCAGCACAAGACGAACCAGAGCGCGGCAAGCAGGTGGATCAGATTGGTTTCGATGAACGACATGCGGGTCCTTGTCCATGAAGGGTTGGGAACACGGTCAAAAATGTGGGAGCGGGCTTGCTCGCGAAAGCAGTGGTCCAGTCAACATATTCGGTGACTGGT
>NZ_JANLGL010000077.1:0-26738 GCF_024655625.1 Pseudomonas sp. 18.1.10 | reverse complement strand
GTTTTGCTTACTTTTGCGCTCTTCAAAAGTGAGCCGCTGTAAGAGCGGAACCATAGGTGGCCGTTACCTAAATAACGGATATGTACACGATCTAAAAAAACTTGACCCCGATCAATGGCACACCAAACCAACCTCCGTACCATCACTGCATCTTGTGTCTAATCAGAAAAAAA
Organism: Pseudomonas sp. 18.1.10; assembly: GCF_024655625.1. NCBI lineage: Bacteria > Pseudomonadati > Pseudomonadota > Gammaproteobacteria > Pseudomonadales > Pseudomonadaceae > Pseudomonas > Pseudomonas sp. 18.1.10. Next base: position 26,565 of record NZ_JANLGL010000077.1, on the reverse strand, counting down.
CATCTATATGTAGTGCTAGGAGCCCCCAATGCAAACCGCTCTCACCCCGCTGGCCAGCACCCATCTCTATAAGCGCGACGGTACCCAGGCCCCCTTCGACGCCGAAAAAATCCGCCAGGCCCTGATCGCCGCCGGCAACGCCACCACCGAATACCAGCCCATCGAAGCCGACCTCTTGCTGGGCGCAGTACTTGCACGCCTAAGAGGCATCGAACAGCTGGACGTCGAACAAATCCAGGACAGCGTCGAACGCGTATTGATGGACGCCGGCCACTTCCGCTCAATGCGCGCCTACATCGTCTACCGCGAACAACACGGCCGCCTGCGCCGCGACCGCAAGACCCTGGTGGAAGTCGCCACCTCGATGAACGAATACCTCGACCGCGAAGACTGGCGCGTCCAGGCCAACGCCAACCAGGGCTATTCCCTCGGCGGCCTGGTACTCAATGTCGCAGGCAAAGTCACCGCCAATTACTGGCTGGACGAGGTCTACAGCGAACAGATCGGCCGCGCCCACCGTGAGGCCGACCTGCATATCCACGACCTCGACATGCTCGCCGGCTACTGCGCCGGTTGGTCCTTGCGGTCGTTGCTGCATGAAGGCCTCAACGGCGTACCGGGCCGGGTCGAGGCGGGGCCGCCCAAGCACTTGAGCAGCGCGTTGGGGCAGATGGTCAACTTCCTCGGCACCCTGCAAAACGAATGGGCCGGGGCGCAGGCGTTCAGTTCGTTCGACACCTACCTGGCACCCTATGTGCGCAAGGACCAGCTGAGCTACCCCGAAGTGCGCCAGGCGGTGCAGGAGTTCATCTACAACCTCAACGTGCCGTCGCGCTGGGGCACCCAGACGCCGTTCACCAACCTGACGTTCGACTGGGTGTGCCCGGAGGACCTGCGCGAGCAAGTGCCGGTGATCGGCGGTGAAGAAATGCCGTTCGCCTATGGCGACCTGCAGGCCGAGATGGAGCTAATCAACCGCGCCTACATCGAAGTGATGCAGGCCGGGGACGCCAAGGGCCGGGTGTTTACCTTCCCGATCCCGACCTACAACATCACCCATGATTTCCCTTGGGACAGCGCCAACGCCGATCGCCTGTTCGAGATGACGGCACGCTATGGCTTGCCGTATTTCCAGAACTTCCTCAATTCCGATATGCAGCCCAATCAGGTGCGTTCGATGTGCTGCCGCCTGCAATTGGACGTGCGTGAGTTGCTCAAGCGCGGCGGTGGTTTGTTTGGGTCGGCGGAGCAGACCGGCAGCCTGGGCGTGGTGACGATCAACTGCGCGCGCCTGGGTTATCTGTTCAAGGGCGATACTTCGGGCCTGCTGCAACGCCTCGACCAGTTGATGCAACTGGCGATGGAAAGCCTCGAGGTCAAGCGCAAGGTGATCCAGCACCATATGGACGCCGGTCTCTACCCGTACACCAAGCGCTACCTGGGCACGCTGCGCAATCACTTCTCCACCATCGGCCTCAATGGCATGCACGAGATGCTGCGCAATTTCAGCGGTGACGAGCAGGGCATGCACACCGAGCAGGGGCGTGAGTTTGCCCTCAAGCTGCTCGACCATGTGCGCGCCACGTTGCTGCGTTTCCAGGAAGACACCGGCCACCTCTACAACCTCGAAGCGACGCCGGCGGAAGGCACCACTTACCGTTTCGCCAAGGAAGACCGCAAGCGTTACCCAGACATCCTGCAAGCCGGTAGCGACGTCGCGCCGTACTACACCAATTCATCGCAATTGCCGGTGGGGTTTACCCAGGACCCGTTCGAGGCCCTGGAGCTGCAAGACGAGCTGCAATGCAAGTACACCGGCGGCACCGTGTTGCACCTTTATATGGCCGAACAGATTTCTTCGACCCAGGCTTGCAAGCAATTGGTGCGCAAGGCGCTGGGACGTTTCCGCCTGCCGTACCTCACGGTCACGCCGACGTTCTCGATCTGCCCGGTGCACGGCTATCTCGCGGGCGAGCACGAGTTTTGTCCGAAGTGCGATGAGGTCTTGGCCGCGGCCCACTAAGTTTTTTCAATCCCAAGGAGATTCACCATGCAAGCAACCCAGCCACAACGTCAGCGCTGCGAAGTCTGGACCCGGGTGATGGGTTATCACCGGCCGGTGTCGGCGTTCAACCCCGGCAAGCAGTCCGAACACAAGGAGCGCGTGCACTTCACCGAAACCGCCGCCGTGGCCGGGCGCCAATGAGTCGAGCGCTACGGGTCGGGGGCCTGGTGCCCCTGACCACCCTCGACTACCCCGGCATGCTCGCCTGCGTGCTGTTCTGCCAGGGTTGTGCCTGGCGTTGTCGCTATTGCCATAACCCGGACCTGATCCCGCCGCGCGCGAGCACGGAGATGGATTGGCGCCGGGTGTTGCTGTTTCTGCAACGCCGCCAGGATTTGCTCGATGCAGTGGTGTTCAGCGGCGGCGAGCCGACCTTGCAGGAAGGCTTGCCGGCGGCCATGGATGAAGTGCGCGCGATGGGTTTTCGCATTGGCCTGCACAGTGCCGGGATCAAGCCCGCTGGGTTTGCCAATGCGCTGCGCCATGCCGACTGGGTCGGGTTTGACGTCAAGGCACTGGCCGAGGATTGCCCGTCGGTCACCCAAATCAAGGGCAGCGGCACCGCCAATTGGCGCAGCCTCGACACCCTGCTGGCCAGTGGTGTGGATTACGAGTGCCGCACCACCGTGCACTGGCACTTGATCGACCCCGCGCGCCTGTTGCTGCTGGCCCAGCGTTTGCAAGCTGCGGGTGTGCAGCGCTTTGCCGTGCAGATGGTGCGCACTGCCAGCATGCTCGATACGCAACTGCCCATTGCGCCGGTACAGGCGCGGCTGCCGGAGTTGTGGGGCCGCCTGCACGAGTTGTTTCCCGCTTTTGTATTGCGAGGGTGATCGGCCCTCGGTTGGATTTTAAAGATGCTGCCCATGTGGGGCAGGCTTTCATCAAGGAATGTTAAGAATGACGCAGTTAACCACGGCACAACGCATTGTCATCGGCTTCGCGATTGCGCCGCTGGCCCTGGTGGGCTTGGTGTTTTACGCCTTGCACGACCTGGCAACCCTCAAGCAGCAATCCGAGCAGATCGTGCAGCAGGATTGGCCGCGCATCGCCCCCATCATGGTGATCGCCACCGGCGTGCGCGATAACGGGCGCAACACCCGCGACCTGCTTATCAACCAGGACAATCAGCAGGCCCAGGCAGCCATCGGCACCACGCGCCAGCGCATCACCGAGGCCTTCGCCACCCTTGAACCGCTGCTTGTCAGTGCCGAAGGCAAGGCCGCCTACGCGACCTTGAAAAACCATCGCGAAACCTATGTGGCGGCGTTCACCCAGGTACAGGCGCTGATCCAGCAAGGTGCCCGTGAACAGGGCCTGGCCCAGCTCAAGCAACAGGTGATGCCGGCCGAAGCGCAGGTATTCAAGAGCCTGGACGCGCTGATGGCGATGCAAGGGCGGTTGTTCAGCGAGCGTGAACAGGCGGCGCAGAGCCTGTATGACGAGGCGCGACGCAATATGATCGGGCTGTTCCTGCTGTGCCTGGCCCTGGTGGTCACGGCCGCGGTGATCGTGACACGCAGCGTGACCCGGCCATTGGGCGGCGAGCCGGATGAGGTGGCGCGGGTATTGAGCCACATCGCCGAGGGCGACCTGACCATCGACGTACCGCTGGGCCACAGTGCCGACGGCAGCGTGATGCGCAACCTGCACCATATGCAGCAGAACCTGAACCAGATGGTGCGCCACATCGCCGCCTCGGTGGACGGCGTGGCCAGCTCTTCCGAAGAACTCAGTGCAGTCAGCAGCCAGACCAGCGGCAGCTTGCAGTCCCAGGGCCAGGAGATCGAACAGGCGGCCACGGCGGTCAACGAAATGACCGCCGCCGTGGACGAAGTCGCGCGCAATGCGGTGAGCACCAGCGAGGCGTCGCGCCTGTCGGAACAGACCGCCCAGCGCGGGCGTGCCCAGGTCCAGGAAACCGTGGCGTCGATCAACACCCTGGCCACCGGCGTGGTGGAAACCTCGGAGCGCATCCAGCAACTGGCCGGGCGCGTGCAAGACATCAGCGGCGTGCTCGAAGTGATCCGCAGCATTGCCGACCAGACCAACCTCCTGGCCCTCAACGCCGCCATCGAAGCGGCCCGGGCGGGCGATGCCGGGCGCGGGTTCGCGGTGGTGGCCGATGAAGTGCGTGCGCTGGCCCATCGCACCCAGGCCTCGACCCAGGAGATCGAGCAGATGATCGGCAATATCCGTCAAGACACCGAACACGCCGTGGCGGCAATGCACAGCAGCAGCGAGCGCGTGCAGGCGACGCTTGGCGTGGCGCAACGCTCGGGCGAAGCGCTGGAGGAAATCACCCGCTCGATCTCGCAGATCAACGAGCGCAACCTGATGATTGCCAGCGCCACCGAGGAACAGGCACTGGTGGCGCGGGAGGTGGATCGCAACCTGGTGGGGATTCGCAACTTGTCGCAGCAGGTGTTGCAGGGCGCGTTGCATACCGAAACGGCGGGGCATGACCTGGCGGGGATGGCGAGCGCGCTGCACCAGACGGTGGCGCGGTTCAAGGTCTAGAGAGGCTGGCTTATGCGGAGGCTTTTGTGGGACCCGACAAGCCAGCTTCCACAATTGGATTTGTGTGTATCAGGTACTTCGGGTCAGGTCGGCTTGATGTCGGTCAAGGTCCTGCGTTGGCGATAAGGGTAGGTTGCAGTTATTACTCGCGCCAGGAAGCCTCCTCATGGCCAAGCCCTTCCCGCTGCACCCCAAGCACCCCGAGCGCATCTGCTGGGGCTGTGATCGCTACTGCGGCGCAGCCGACCTGGCCTGCGGCAATGGTGCAGACCGCACCATGCACCCGGCTGAACTGTTTGGGGATGACTGGTACGACCACGGCGACTGGGGCCTTGCCCCAGAACCGCAAGTGAAGGATGAGCCGTCAACTGCCTGAGCGGGGCTTTTCCTTTGGCGCTTTTCGGCTGTCGGCCGGTTTGGGCGGTTTCTTAGCGGTGTCTTTGGGCTTCTTGTCAGCGTCGGCCTGGCTGCTGGGGTAGGTGCCCGGCGGCAGGGCATTTGCCGCCGGCGCTGTGGTGCCGTCGCCGAACGCGGCCAGGGCGGGGCCGGTCAGCAGGGCTGACAGGCTGACGATAAGCAAAATCCTTCGGGACATTCTGGTCTTCATGACGCAATCCCCTATCGCATGGAGGTTTGGTCTTGCTTAATTGGGAGTCCGGGACAGAAATCAAAGTTTTATAGGGGGGATGCCTAAGCGACGAGTGGCCCTTCGCAGAATTTTTAATGAACCCTCACGGCAGATGCTTGACCTAACCATTACGACCTGGGAGGTGAAGCATGGAAATTCAATACATCTGGATCGGCTTGGCGGTGATTCTACTGCTGTTGGAGTTGTGGGCGATCAATACCGTACTGCGCAGCACGGGGGGTTGGGAGAGCAAGGGCTTGTGGCTGGTGATCCTGATTTTTGTTCCGCTGTTCGGCTTGATTGCCTGGGCGATGTTCGGGCCAAAGCGTGAGATGCCGGAGCACCGCAAGAGCTGAGGCATGCATGAAAAAAAACAGGCGCCTTCGAGGCGCCTGTTTGCATTCAGCCAGTGGCGAATCAGCCGGCCACTGCCTTGGCAATCGCCTCATTGAAGGCCGGTAGGTCATCCGGTGTACGTGAGGTAATCAACGTCCAGCCGTTGGCGCGGCATTCCTTGACCTCGGCATCGACCCAGCCAGCAGCACCGGCATTTTCCAGGTCGATACGCACACTTTTGTAAGAGGTCAGGGTCTTGCCCTTAATCACACCGGCATCGATCAGCGCCCAGGGTCCATGACAGATTGCTGCCACGGTTTTACCGGCCTTGACGAACTCATCGATCAACGTCTGCGCCGCTGCATCCTGGCGCAAGGTATCCGCGTTGACGGTGCCGCCGGGGATCACCAGTGCATCGAAATCACTGCCCGACAGCTCGGACAGCTTCGCATCGGACTCAACCGCCAGGTCTTTTTCGGTATCGCCGACGAAGGTCTGGGTAGTGCCGCCTTTGCTGGAGCCATGGATGACTGTCGCGCCAAATCCACGTAAGGCTTGCAGAGGCTTGAGCAGCTCATCGCGCTCGATACCGGTGTTGGATGTGATGACCAGAATCTTCTTGCCGTTAAGGTCTGCACTCATGATCGAGTCTCTCCTGATAGTGGGGGTATGCAAGAGTTGATCCGGCGTGGACGGCAAAGGTTTAAATTAATTTGCACTTATTTCTCGGGGAGGGGGGCGGGCAGAACCGATCATTGCCAACGCATACTTCACCGCGCTGCCTCAACGTACTCGGGCACTGTCCCTACTCGACTTCCACTCGCAGCACTTCAAGCCCTAGTTGTTCATACGCTTCCACACTTGGCACATGCCACTCGGTAATCAGTGTGTGAATACGGCTGCACGGCGCTACCACAAAGGGTTCCACCGCGCCGAGCTTGTCGGCCATGGTCACCGCCACCACATGGGACGCGCTGTCGAGCAGGGCTTGCTTGACCGCCACTTCATCAAAATGCAGGGAGGTGATGCCGACCTGCGGGTGCAGCGCGCACACGCCGGTGAACAGCAGGTCGGCCTTTACGCTTTGAATCAGGCGCACGGCTTCGTGGCCGCTGGTGGACAAGGTCGCCGGGTTGAGTTGGCCGCCCGCGAGGATCACTTTCACCTCGGGATGGTCGGCCAGCGCGATGGCAATCATCGGCGACGGCGTGACCACGGTCAGGCGGATCGAGCGCGGCAGCGACTGGGCGATCTGCAAGGTGGTGGAGCCGGAATCGAACAGTACGATCTGGCCGTCTTCGACCCGTTCGGCGGCCAGTTGCGCGAGGCGGCGCTTAGCTTCGTTGGTCTCGCCCACGCGGGTGAAGAAGTCCTTGCCGGTGTCCTTGGGCCGGGGCAGGGCGCCGCCATGGACCCGTTGCAGCAGGCCAGCAGCGGCGAGTTCGCCGAGGTCGCGGCGGATGGTGTCCGGGGACACGGCAAAGTGCTCCACCAAGTCTGCAGCGGTGACTTTGCCGTCGCGCTCCAGCAGCAACAAAATCTTCTGTTTGCGCAACGAAGGCAGGTCGATGGCGGCGTGGGTGTCGTGCATGTTTATGCGCCTTTATGCGGTTTTGTGCGAGATTAGTCGCCCGCCGATGTAAACGCAATGGCTGGTTGCGCCGCCGATGGGCGGTTACTCTCTGTGTTCAGCTCAGGGAGAGGTCATTCAGATGTCGTTGATTACCACCATCGAAGATTTACGCAAACTGGCGCAAAAACGTGTCCCCAGGATGTTCTACGACTACGCCGATTCCGGCTCCTGGACTGAAAGCACCTACCGGGCCAATGAAAGTGATTTTGCCCGCATCAAATTCCGCCAGCGGGTGGCGCGCAATATCGATGAGCGTTCCATTCGCGCCACCATGATCGGCCAGGACATGGCGATGCCCGTGGCCCTCGCGCCCACCGGTCTGGCCGGCATGCAGCATGCCGATGGCGAGATTCTCACCGCCCGCGCCGCCGCCGCGTTTGGCCTGCGTTATACCTTGTCGACCATGAGCATCTGCTCGCTGGAGGACATCGCCGAACACGTCGGCCAGCCCTTCTGGTTCCAGTTGTATGTGATGCGCGATCGCAGCTTTATCGAGCAACTGATCGAGCGCGCCAAGGCCGCTGGTGTAGACGCCTTGGTGTTGACCCTCGACCTGCAAATCCTCGGGCAACGCCACAAGGACCTGATTAACGGCCTGTCGGCGCCGCCCAAGCTGACGTTGCCGAATATCCTCAACATGGCCACCAAGCCGCGCTGGGTGATGGGCATGCTCGGCACCCAGCGCCGTGGCTTCGGCAATATCGTCGGGCATGTCAAAGGCGTGGCGGACATGAGTTCGCTGTCGTCGTGGACCGCCCAGCAATTCGACCCGCGCCTGAGCTGGGACGATGTGGAATGGATCAAGAAGTGCTGGGGCGGCAAGCTGATTATCAAGGGCATCCTCGATGTGGAGGACGCGCGGCTGGCGGCCAATGCCGGCGCGGACGCGCTGGTGGTGAGCAATCACGGTGGCCGTCAACTGGACGGCGCGCCGTCGAGCATCAGCCAATTGCCGGCGATTGTCGAAGCGGTGGGGGAACGTATTGAGGTGTGGCTCGATGGCGGTATCCGCTCCGGCCAGGACGTGCTCAAGGCGATGGCACTGGGCGCCAAAGGCACCATGATCGGGCGTCCGCACTTGTATGGTTTGGGCGCGATGGGCGAGGCGGGCGTGACCAAGGCCCTCGACATCATCGCCCGCGAACTGGACGTGTCGATGGCCCTGTGTGGCTATAACGATATACGCGATGTGAATCGCGAGATTTTGCTGCCGGGTACATTTCCCGAAAGCATTTACTGAGCAAAAAAATCGTAAAAAAGTAAAAAGAGTTGTCCACGAAAACCGTGGGTATCTCTGTGGATAACTTTGCAAGACCCCGGCAGGTATGGCGATTTAACCAAAGGTCAATATTTGATCAACTTTCGGCGCGGGCCAGTATGGCCAGGGTTTGCGCTTGACACGCAAGCGCGAACCCAGTGCCGAAAAGCGCTTTTACGAGTCGCCATTGCGGCCTGTGGAGTGTGTCACCACCTGAGGCGGCATCTTCGCCTGCATCAATTTGTCCAGCGCCTGGCCATAACTGCGTCCGGCCAGGCTCATGCTGTTGTTGTGGCTGGCGCCGGGCACCAGCAACAAGCGCTTGGGCTCCTGGGCGGCGTTGAACAATTGCTCGCTGAAACGCGGTGGCACATAGCGATCATCGAGGCCATGCACCACCAGTAGCGGCATATGGATGTCGGCGATCTTGTCGATGGAATCGAATTTCTGCGACAGCAACCAGCGCACCGGCAGCGAGGTATTCGCCACGGCCGTGGCCACATCCGCCAGCGAGGTAAAGGTGGATTCGATCACCAAGCCGCGCACCGGCAACGGCACCTGCTTGCCCAGCTCGGCCGCCAGGTCGATGGCCACTGCGCCGCCGAGGGAGTGCCCGTAGATCAGGCGTTTGCTCGGGTCGGGTTGCAGGGTCTGGAAGCGTTCCCAGGCGATGCGCGCATCTTCGTACACCGTGGTTTCCGACGGCAGCTCGCCGTGGCTCTGGCCGAAACCGCGATAGTCGATGGCCAGTACCGAGTAACCCAGGGCATGCAATTGCTCGATGCGAAACAGCTGCCCGGTGAGGTTCCAGCGCACGCCATGGAGGTAGAGGATGGCGGGCGCGTCCCTCTTGGCTGCCGGGTACCACCAGGCATGGATGTTCTGTCCTGACTTGAAACTGGCGGGTTTGAGTTCGAACTCCTGCACGGCCTTGGGCAGGCCGGTGTACCACCCGGCGGTGCCCGGCTCGATACGAAACACCAGTTCGCGCTCCTTTTGTTGCAGCACGCTGCAACCCACCGGCAGGCCGACGATCACCAGCGCCATGCACAACAAGGGCAACCAACGCAGGCGCAGGCGCGACAGAAAACGTGAAGACATGAAGGTTCCAGGGCAAAGGTGAAGCAGGGTTTTTAACAGAAGGCCCGCCGACGCAGGAATTAATTCGACGGCCGTTCATGGGGATTGCTTGCAAAGTGTTACAGCATTGAACAACCCGTGCCGGGATTGTTAGTGTGGCTGGCCAAACAGGAGGGTAAGTACATGGATTTCACCGGCAAGACAGCCATCGTCACCGGCGGTGCACGCGGATTGGGGCTCAGTTATGCGCGGGCGTTGGCCCAGGGCGGGGCGCGGGTGGTCATCAGTGATATCGGCGCCGACAAGGTGGGTTCCGGCAGTGATGCGACGGTGGCCCAGGCCGCTGCCGCCGCACTGCAGGGCGAAGGCCTGAACGTGATCGGCCACAGCGGCGACCTGTCCACGGATGACGGCTGCCGGCAATTGATCCACACGACGATCGAAGCCTTTGGCCAACTCGACATCCTGATTCACAACGCCGGCTGGGTGGGTTACCAGAATATCGAAGACCTCGACGCCGCGTTCCTGCAGCGCGCCATGGACATCAACCTCTACGCGCCGCTGTGGCTATGCAAGCACGCCTGGCCACACCTGCTGCAATCCTGCGCGCCTCGCATCATCCTCACCACCTCCGACCGCGCCATGTACGCGCAGTACGAGCAGACCGGCCTGGTGGCCTACAGCGCCGGCAAGATGGCGCAACTGGGGATCATGAATGCGCTGGGCCATGAAGGCGCGCAAGCGGGGATTCGGGTCAACGCCATCTCACCGGTGGCCAAGACACGCATGTGGGGCGTGACCGAGGAGCCGGACGAGCTAAAACCCGAGTGGGTGACGCCGGGCGTGGTGTTCCTGGCATCGGCGCAGTGCGAGGACACGGGTTATATCCTGCGCGCCAGCAACGGCCAATTCACCGCCACGCGCTTCACCGAAAACCCCGGCGTGGACTACCCACGCGACCTTGCACGGATCAAAGCGGGCACTGCGCAGGAAGTCGCAGCAGCCTGGAATCGCATCAAACAAGCACTCCCCCTTACTTGAGACCCCCACCATGGACCACAGCCCCGTTCGCATCACCGCCGAAGAAACCCTCTCGGACAACTGGTACCTGCTGAAAAAATACAGCTTCGACCTGCGCCGCCGCGACGGCAGCTGGCAAGCCCAGACCCGCGAAGTGTACGACCGCGGCAATGGCGCGACGATCCTGCTGTACAACCGCGCGCAACGCACCGTGTTGCTGATCCGCCAGTTCCGCATGCCCACCTTCGTCAACGACTACCCCGGCTACCTGATCGAAACCGCCGCCGGCCTGCTCGACAACGCCAGCCCCGAAGAACGTATTCGCCTGGAGGCGGAGGAAGAGACGGGCTATCGCGTGGGGCAGGTGGAGAAGGTGTATGCCGCGTTCATGAGCCCGGGGTCGGTGACGGAGCGGATTCACTTCTTTTTGGGGGAGTATCAGCCGGGGGATCGAGTGGGGTCGGGCGGCGGGTTGGAGGAGGAGGGTGAGGATATCGAGGTGCTGGAGCTGGGGTTTGAGCAGGCGCTGGGGATGGTGCAGAGCGGGGAGATTGTGGATGGGAAGACGATTATGTTGTTGCAGCATCTAGAGCTGCGGATGTTGAAGGAGGGGTGGTAGTGCGGTTTTTGTGGTGAGCGAGCAAGCTCGCTCACCACAGGTTTTTGGGCACTAGGAAGGTTTAAATCTCCACCGCACTGTAGCCGGCAGCAACCACTGTAAAAATCACCTCTCCACCGTTGCTTGAAGTGAAGTAGTAGCTGATTCCTGTCTCACCTAGCTCCAGCCGCTCTGCCTCTTTGGAAAGAAACGAAGTTTTCTCTTCGTACATATCGCATATTTCTGCGCCAACAGCGCTCACACCTTGAAATGCGATGAGACCTTCAAAAGTTATCACCCATGATTTTTCTTGCCAGTCTGTGAACTCCAACAAAAGGGTATTTCGGTTGCAGGTTATTTTTTCAATTGTTCCATCAGAGACGGGGAATTTTGTCATGTCAGATTCCTGGGTGTCGTTCGCCCGGCAAGAAGCCTGTCCCGTGTCCGGGGTCATAATTCTCGGGTTTTACCTTCAATAACAGTTTTTGCTTTTCAGCCTGGTTCCAACTCAAATTATTCGGTTTGAGTTCTATGTGGTAGTGCTCTCCATGATGTCTTGGCGCATAGGGGCCTATATCTCCTGGATGGCTTTCAAACCTTATTCGAGTATCGCTGTTGGGTTTCCATTCCATTCTTTGAGTATCGTGCTTCGTCTTGGAGACTTTAGGGGCTACGCCCAAGACAGCTGTTAAATCATTCGGATCACTTGGGAAACGGTAGTGTGCAGCCGGTAGAGGTGGTGCGCCGTCATCGGCTTTGTGTTGTCGTGCAGGATTTTCATTTCCGAGTAATTGCGTGCACCCTTTTTCACCCGGGCATGTACTCAACCCCAGCGGATCAACCCACCCCGTAGGATTAGGCACGTACTGGTAGGCATTGATCCCCCCCGCCAACTTCACCGGGTCCGGCGTCAGGTAGCGACCAATATCCGGATTGTAGTATCGATGCCGGTTGTAGTGCAGCCCGCTCTCCGCGTCGAAGTATTGGCCCTGAAAACGCAGCGGGTTGTCGATTTTACCTATGTCGAGGCGGGTGATTTCGCCGTAGGCGCGGTAGTGGGCGGACCAGGCGATTTTGCCTTCGGGAGTTGTCAGTTCCTGGGGTGTGCCGAGGTGGTCCAGTTGGTAGTGGTAGGGCTGGGTGGCTTTGGGGCCGAAGCCTTCCAGCAGGGCCAGTGGGCGGAAGCTGTTGGGTTCGTAGAGGTAGCTGCGATGGCAGTTCGCATGGTGTTCGGCGATCAGTTTGTCGCCTTGCCAGAAGAACTCGGTCGTCAGGCCGTCAACGGTTTTGCTGATGCGTCGGCCAAACGGGTCGTAGCGGTAGCTGGCGGTTTGTCCGTTCGGTTGAGTAACGCCGATCAGCCGATGCTGGCAGTCATAGCGGTATTCGGTGACGAGTTGGTGGCCTTTGCCGCGTCGCTCGCGGATCAGGTTGCCAAAGGCGTCATAGTCGTAGTGCCGGTCCCCCTGGATCATCAACCGATTGCCCGCGACGATGTCCGGGCCGGGGCGGTTTTGCATCAGCAGGTTGCCCGCTGGGTCGTGGGCGAATTGCTCTTGGTTGGCGCGGGTAAGGCGGTTAAGTGGGTCGTAGTGGTAGTGCTGTTCGCCTTTGCGGGTATCGTAAATGCGGGTCAGGTTGCCGGCTTTGTCGTAGTCGTATTGGCGCTGGTAAAGGGAATTTTCGACATTGCATACCCCGTGATTGAAGAGGTGTCCTTGCTCGTTGTATTGGTAGCTGCTGAGTAGTTTTCCTTGGCGTCGCTGATGTTCGCGGCCTGTGTCGAAGAAGTGTGAAGTGAGCGTTTCTCCATTCAACTCTACGGTCGAGAGATGGCCACCTTTGCCGTGGTTGAAGGTGATGCGGTTGTTGTCGGGCAGGCGCAGGTGTTGCAGCTGGCCGCAGGCGTCGTAGCCGTAGCGCAAGGTGCCCCAGCCTTGGTGTTCGGCGGTGAGGCGGTTTTGTCGGTCGTATTCGTAGGCCAATGACCAGTGGCCGTCTTCGACACCGAGGAGGTTTCCTTGGCGGTCGTAGGTGTAATCGACGGTGCTACTGTCGGGCAGGGTTTTTCGTACGAGGCGGCCGGCGAAGTCGCGTTCGTAGCGGGTGATTAGTTGGCTGCCATCATCGCCGTGTTCGGTTTTTTCTTGCAGGTTGCCGTTGAGGTCGTAGAGGTAGGACGTGCGCTGGCCGTCGAAGCCGGTTTCCTGCTGGATCAGGCCGTTGGGGTGGTACTGCAACCCATAGATTTCGCCGACTTCGTTTTCGATTTCGGTCAGCAGTAAGCGCACGTTGTCGTAGCGGTATTTGACCTGGGTGCCGTCGGCGTTAATCCGCCGGCTGATGAGGTGTAGGCCATCGGCGTATTCATAGCGGGTAACGTGACCCAGTTCATTCCGCTCGGAGGTGATTTTTCCGTAGGCGTTGTAGCTGTATTTACGTGTATCACCGCTGGGCAGGACGATCTGGATCAAACGACCGGCGTTGTTCCACTCGTATTGAGTGAGGGCGCCATGCTCATCTTCGTGTGTAGTCCGTCGCCCGAGGTCGTCATAGCGATAGCGCTTGATACCGCCATTGGGCAACTGCTCCTCAACCAGCTGGCCGCGTTCATTCCACACCAGCCGGTGGCAGCTGTGATCGGGATACCAAACCCCCGTCAGTTGCCCATATTGGTTGTAGCTGTAGTCCGTGACATTGCCGTCTGGATCCGTCCTGCGCGTGACATCGCCCTCATCATTGCGCTCGTACTTCCAGACCGCCTCGCCACGCCTTACAACCCGTACGAAACCATTGTCATGCTCGTAGGACGTCGGCTCATCATCCCCCGGAAACAGCGCCACCAAGCGTCCGGCGTCGTCGTACTGATACGCTGTCACCGCGCCCAAAGGGTCTTGCTCGACCGTCAGCCGGCCTTTGTCGTCGTAGGATTTGAAATGTGTCGCGCCATCGGGATCAACCCGCTGCACCAACCGCGCCCGTTGATCGTGGACATAAACCTCCTGGCTACCATCGGCGTTAAGCACCGAAACCCGTCCGTCGTCTCCCCAGGCATAGCGCGTGTCCATCTGCGCAAAACTCGCCCAATGCCGGACGCATCGCGCAGCCTTGCCAGACCGTTCCCACTCCCAGAAGAAACTCGCCCCACCGGCCAAACCACGCTCAAGAATCACGTGCTGATCGTCGTAGCGATAAACCTCGCTTTCGCCTACGGCATTGGTCGCCGACACCAACCGGCCAAGGTCGTCGTAGGCGTAGGAAACAACGCTGTACTCGGTTACCCAGACGTAGGGATCAGAACCCTCGGCCCGCTGAATCTGGTAATCCACCGCCACGATACGGTTGGCCGAATACCGCAAAAACAGTGAACGCCCGATACCGTTGTCCAGCCGCTCGATGCGCCCAAGCAGGTCCCGGAAAATGCGCAGCCGGTTGTCATACGCATCGCTGATGGCTGTCAGCAAACCTTCTTGAAAGTGGTAGAAACGCGACGCCTGGGCCAGCACCAACTCGTCAGGCAACGTCCCGAGATAGATCGCCGCTTCGGCCAGGCTATTGGTGATGGCGGGCCGAGAAATCGTAGGCAAGGGCAAAACCGTCGAGCGATTCTCATGATCGGTCCAGACCACCGAATCGCCCGACACACAAAGCCTGTGCGCCAGCGCATGGCTCCAGCCAAACCCCAACCCGCAATCCACCTCCACCGCACTGGTGCGGTACAACCGCGTCCACTCAAACGGCAGAATCCCGTCCAACGTACCGTCAGTGAGGGTGAGCAATTCCTCGCCGGTGACCATCGACACCGGGCAACCGTTGGTGGCGGTCTTGTCCGCAGGAGCGGCCGCATCAGCGTTGGCATTTCTGCTCGAAGCAGGCACATCATCGACAGGCTCGTGCTTCACCAGCACGGTCTGCTGTCGACCCTTGCCCCGCACCAGCGGCACAGGGTTCGAAACCAGTTGATCCCCAGCCTTCAACGGCACATCCGGGATCATCTTGATCGCCGTCGCCGGCCCTCCCAGCAACAACGGCTTCGACACCTTGACATGCGCATCCAGCTTCGGCCCCACCACTTGATCAGCCAACCCCTGCAACCACTTACGCGCCTGACCAGACTTGATGCGCCCCAATACCTGGGCGCCCAGACGCACCTGCACCCCCATGCCCCGCGTGGCCCAGGCCAGAAGCAGATTGATCAACACCTCGCCGGTGATCTCGCCCAGCAATTCGTACATCTGCGGCGGCGGCAGCATGCGGATCCAGCTGACCATCGCTGACAGATAGATAAACAGCAGCGGTTCATCACTGAGCACCAGCAAACCCTTGGCGACCGCGTCCTTGCCCAGTTTGAGCAGTTCATCCAGCTCGCCTTGGGAGATGAATTTCAGCAACTTCTGGCTGTTGGCCTTGAGGTCAGCCAGCAGGTCATACAGCTGTGAGATGTTGTCCCAAAGGTTGTAAAGCGCTTTACCCATCCCGTTTGCAAATGCAACGCCTTGCTTTGCACTGCGCTCCAAAGACGTGGCGTTGGCAAAGTCGGCCCATTGAGCTTGGAACGACTTCGCCCACTCATCGCGCAGCTGACTTTCCAGCCCGCTAATCACCGACTGATAAGACGCATACAGCGCCTTGACGTGATCCTTGGAAACGTTGGGATAAAAGGTGACTTGGTAGCGCTGGTCGCGGGTGCAGTCCTTGACTTCAAGAATGCCGCTGGGGCCGATGGTGTGTGGGATAGGCGCACCTATCGGGCTGTTGTCCTGCGCAATCGCTTGCAGTATCACCGGCGTGTTGCCGATGGGCACGAACCGCGTGCTTTCGAACAGATGCACCAGGGTCAGCGTGCCTTGGGCCTTGCACACGGCAACTGTACGGATAGGTTTTTTGGAAGACGCCGGGGCGACGAGAGCGACCTCTTCGCCAACCTTGAATACCTGCTCGACTTCCAGCGCCGAGCCACTCCAGAAGCTTTCAGCCCATTCGTCAAAGGTGTTCAGGCAATTACGGAAGTCACGTAGGACACTTTCGACATCCGGTTTTTTGCCATCCATCGGGGCCAGGACAAAGCTGGCGATCACCGGAATCAAGCGACAGCCCCAGCAATCAGAGCACTCACAACAACATCCATCTGCAATCCCTCGCACGGTGAAATCAGGCGAATGACTTTGCAGACGTTCCCAGGGCAGGGCAGTAGAGCTAATCCGGCAGTAGCGTGGGACGTTTCAACAACCCTTGTGCGCCCCATACGACTGGCGGCTATTGTCAGAAATTTCCCACAGGAGTACAAATGTACTCCATGACGACTCTAACCCCCCGCCGCACTGCCATCCTGACCTTCATCCGCGACCGTATCGCGCAACAAGGCCAGCCCCCCAGCCTCGCCGAGATCGCCGAGGCGTTCGGTTTTGCCTCGCGCAGCGTGGCGCGCAAGCATGTGCTGGCGTTGACCGAAGCCGGTTTTATCGAGGTCAACCCCAACCAGGCGCGCGGCATTCGCCTGCTCAATCAGCCGGCACGGCCAGAGTGGCTGGATGTGCCGGTGCTCGGCCGTGTCGCGGCGGGCTTGCCGATTAGCGCCGATGCCGACGTGCACAGCCGCCTGCAACTGGACCCCGCGACCTTCGCGAAAACCCCGGATTACCTGCTGCGGGTGCAGGGCGATTCGATGATCGAAGACGGCATTCTCGACGGTGACCTGGTGGGCGTACGCCGCAGTGCCGAGGCTTTGAACGGGCAGATCGTGGTGGCGCGCCTGGACGGCGAAGTGACCATCAAGCGTTTCGAGCGCCATGGCGACAGCGTGCGCCTGCTGCCGCGCAACCCGGCGTATCAACCCATCGTGGTCAAGCCTGACCAGGACCTGGCGATCGAAGGGGTGTTCTGCGGCCTGGTGAGGCAAGGCTGATGGGCGCCGTCGTTGCGTTGGACACGCTGTTCAATGGCGGCCGCGTCTGGAAAGGCCGGCCCGCCGCGCCGCCAGCCAGCGTGCATCCCACTGGGCTGGCGGGGTTGGATGCGGTATTGCCCAGCGGCGGTTGGCCGGAGGCGGCCTTGAGTGAAATCCTCATGGCCAAGGAGGGCGTCGGCGAGTTGCAACTGGTCCTGCCCACATTGGCGCGCTTGTCCAAGGCCGGCGAGCGTATTGTGTTGGTGGCGCCGCCCTACACGCCGTATCCCCATGCCTGGCAGAACGCCGGGGTGGATTTGCGCCTGCTCTCGGTGATCCAGGCCGAGGAACGTGATGCGCTGTGGGCGGTGGAGCAATGCCTGCGCTCCGGCAGTTGCGGCGCGGTGTTGTGCTGGCCGCGCAAGGCTGATGATCGCGCGTTGCGGCGTTTGCAGGTGGCGGCGGAAACCGGGCAGACCCTGGCGTTTGCCTGGCGTTCTTTGAGCGAGGCGATCAATGCATCGCCCGCTGCCTTGCGTCTGGCGGTCGAGACCAAGCCCGCGCAAGTGCGGGTGCTCAAGTGCCGTGGCGGCCTGGCCCATCCGGCGCCGATTGCCCTGGCCGGGCACTGAGGTTGGCATGCGCTGGGTGTGTATTGTCTTCCCGCAATTGGCGCTGGACGGGGTGCAGCGTGTGCACCCCGAACCGGACCAGCCCCTGGCCCTGCTGGCCGGTACGCCGCAGCGCCGCGTGCTGCAAACCGTCAATGACGCCGCCCGTGCCCTGGGCCTGCGCCCCGGCCAGTCGCTGACCGCGGCCCATGCCCTGGCCAAGACGTTTGCCAGCGCCGAATACGACCCCGCCGAGATCGAGCGCTGGCAGCAATTCCTCGCGGCCTGGGCGTATCGCTTCAGCTCCCAGGTCAGCCTGTATTACCCGCGCGCCTTGTTGTTCGAGATCGAATCGAGCCTGGGCCTGTTCGGCCCGTGGCCGCAGTTCGAAGCCCGTTTGCGTGCAGAACTGACCGAGCTGGGCTTTCGTCACCGCATCGTCGCCGCGCCCAACCCGGCCGCGGCGCGGGTGCTGGCCAATCTCTACGACGGCCTGGCCGTGGCCGATGATGAACGCTTGATGCAAGCCCTGGCGCCGCTGCCCATCGACCGCGCCGGCCTCGACCCGCAGGCGGCCACGGCCTTGTCGCGCATGGGCCTGCGCAGCCTGGCCCAGGTGCAGGCGTTGCCCCGGCATACCCTGGCGCGGCGCTTTGACGCCAGCTTGCTCAAGCACCTGGATGCCCTGAGCGGGCAGCGCCCGTTGGCCCTGGCGTTCTATCAGCCACCGGATCAGTTCGATGTGCGCATCGAGTTGAATTTCGACGTGCACTCCCACCAGGCGCTGCTGTTTCCCTTGCGCCGCTTGACCGGCGATCTGTCCGCCTTCCTCTGCGGGCGTGACAGTGGCGTGCAGCGTTTCGACCTGCATCTGGAGCATGCCCAGGCGCCCGACAGCGTGATTAAGGTCGGCCTGCTCAGCGCCGAGCGTGAACCGGCGATGCTGTTCGAGCTGGCCCGTGGGCGCCTGGAGCAAGTGCAAGTCACTTCACCGGTGCGCGGCTTTCGCCTGGTGGCCGAGGACCTGCCGGTGTTTGTGCCGCAACGCCAGGACCTGTTCGACGACCGTCCGCAGCAAACCCTGCCGTGGGAGCAACTGCGTGAACGCCTGCGCGCGCGGCTGGGGGATGACGCGGTGCAGGGCCTGCGTTTTCACGCCGACCATCGCCCCGAATGCGCCTGGCAAGCGGCGGCCGACAGTCGCCCCAGCCCAACCCTGGATAAAGTCCAGCGCCCCGGCTGGTTGCTGAGCGAACCGACCTTGTTGGCCGAGCAGGGCGTCCAGATTCTCATGGGCCCGGAACGTATCGAATCCGGCTGGTGGGACGGCGCCGATATTCGCCGCGACTACTACCTGATCCAGACCCGCGCCGGCCAACAAGGCTGGGCCTATCGCACCGTGGGCCACAACGATGGGCTGTGGCTGCAAGGCTGGTTTGCATGAGTTACGCCGAGCTGCATTGCCTGTCCAATTTCAGCTTCCAGCGCGGTGCGTCCACCGCGCTGGAGTTGTTCGAGCGCGCCAAGCACCAGGGCTACAGCGCCCTGGCGATCACCGATGAGTGCACCCTGGCGGGCATTGTGCGTGCGTGGCAGGCGGCGAAAGCGGTGGAGCTGCCGCTGATTATCGGCAGCGAGATGCGCATCGACAACGGCCCGAAAGTGGTGCTGCTGGTGGAGAACCTCAGCGGCTATCAGCAACTGTGCCGCTTAATCACCCTGGCCCGGCGTCGCGCCGAAAAGGGCAGCTATCGCTTGCTGCAAGAAGACTTCGCCCAACCGTTGCCCGGCCTGTTGGCGCTGTGGATCGCCGCAGACAACGATACCCAGGCCGATATCCAATGGCTGCGCCACACCTTCGCCGACCGCCTGTGGCTGGCGGTGCAGCTGCATTGTGGCCAGGACGATGCGCGCCATTTGCAACAACGCCTGCAACTGGCTGCCAGCCTGCACCTCCCGGTCGTCGCTTGCGGCGACGTACACATGCATGCCCGTGGCCGCCGCGCCCTGCAAGACACCATGACCGCCATCCGCCATCACGTGCCGGTGGCCGAAGCCGGCACACGCCTGCATCCCAACGGCGAGCGGCATCTGCGCAGCCTCGACGCCCTGGCCGCGTTGTACCCGCAAGCCTTGCTCGACGAAACTGCAACCATCGCCCGCCGTTGCACCTTCGACCTCAGCCAGCTGCGCTACCACTACCCGCGTGAGCTGGTGCCTGCCGGCCATGACGCCAAGTCCTGGCTGCTCGCCGTGACCGAAGAGGGCATCGCCCAGCGCTGGCCCGAGGGCGTCGATGGGAAGACCTTGCAGCAGATCAACAACGAGCTGGAGCTAATCAGCGAGCTGGGCTACGAAAGCTACTTCCTCACCGTGCACGACATCGTGCGCTTCGCCCGCAGCCGCTCGATCCTGTGCCAGGGCCGGGGCTCGGCGGCCAACTCGGCGGTGTGTTTTGCCTTGGGCATCACCGAGATCAACCCGAGCCTGACGAGCATGCTGTTCGAGCGCTTTCTGTCGCGCGAGCGCAACGAGCCGCCGGACATCGACGTGGACTTCGAACACGAGCGCCGCGAAGAAGTGCTGCAATACGTGTTCCAGCGCTACGGCCGTACGCGCGCGGCGCTGACGGCGGTGGTCAGCAGTTACCACGGCGCCGGCGCCGTGCGCGATGTGGCCAAGGCCCTGGGCTTGCCACCGGACCAGGTCAACGCGCTGGCGGAGTGCTGCGGGCGCTGGAGCGATGAGGCGCCGCCCCTGGAGCGTCTGCGCGAGGGCGGTTTCGACCCTGACAGCGCGATCCTGCGCCGCGTGCTGACGCTGACCCAGCAACTGATCGGTTTCCCCCGGCACCTGTCCCAGCACCCGGGTGGCTTTGTGATTTCCGAGTACCCGCTGGACACCCTGGTGCCGGTGGAAAACGCGGCCATGGCCGAGCGCACCATCATCCAATGGGACAAGGACGACCTCGACGCCGTCGGCCTGCTCAAGGTGGATATCCTCGCCCTCGGCATGCTCAGTGCGATCCGCCGCTGCTTCGACCTGCTGCGCCGTCATCGTGATCTGGACCTGGCGCTGGCGAGCATTCCCAAGGAAGACCCGGCCACCTACGCGATGATTAGCAAGGCCGACACCATCGGCGTGTTCCAGATCGAGTCGCGGGCGCAGATGTCGATGTTGCCGCGCCTGAAGCCGCAGACGTTCTACGACCTGGTGATTGAAGTGGCGATTGTGCGCCCGGGGCCGATCCAGGGCGGCATGGTGCACCCGTACCTGCGGCGGCGGAACAAAGAGGAAGAGACCACCTATCCCTCGCCGGAGTTGAAAGCAGTGCTGGAGCGCACCCTGGGCATCCCGCTGTTCCAGGAACAGGTCATGCAGATCGCCATGGTTGCCGCCGATTATGGCCCCGGCGAGGCGGACCAGTTGCGCCGTTCCATGGCCGCCTGGAAGCGCCACGGTGGACTGGAACCGCATCAGGCGCGCCTGCGCACGGGTATGCTCAAAAACGGCTACAGCGAAGCCTTTGCCGCGCAGATCTTCGAGCAGATCAAGGGCTTTGGCAGTTATGGCTTTCCCGAATCCCACGCGGCCAGCTTCGCCTTGCTGACCTACGCCAGTTGCTGGCTCAAGTGCCACGAACCGGCGGCGTTCGCCTGTGCGCTAATCAACAGCTGGCCCATGGGCTTCTACAGCCCGGACCAGATCCTGCAAGACGCGCGGCGCCATCACTTGCAGATCCGCCCGGTGGACGTGCAGGCCAGCGACTGGGATTGCAGACTGGAACCCATCGACGGCGCGCAACCGGCGATTCGCATGGGCTTGCGCATGATCGCGGGGTTTCGCGAAGAGGATGGGCGGCGCATTGAAGCGGCGCGCGAACGTCGCCTGTTCAGCGACATTGCCGACCTGGACGAGCGCGCCGGGTTGGATGCCCGCGCCCAGGCGTTGCTGGCGGATGCCGGTGCCTTGCGTGCCTTGGCGGGTAACCGGCACGCGGCGCGCTGGGAGGTGGCCGGGGTGCACAAGCAGCTCGGTCTGTTTGCCGGCCTGCCGAGTCCCGATGAAGCGCAGGTGGAGTTACCGGCGCCGACGGTGGCTGAGGATTTGCAGGCGGATTACGCGACGGTCGGCACCACCCTGGGTCCGCATCCGCTGGCGTTGCTGCGTGCGGAGTTGCGCCGGCGGCGCTGTCGCAGTTCCGAGGAGCTGATGGCGGTGGAGCATGGGCGCACTGTCAGTGTGGCGGGGTTGGTCACCGGTCGTCAGCGCCCCGGCACGGCGAGCGGGGTGACTTTTGTCACCCTGGAGGACGAATTCGGCAACCTCAATGTGGTGGTCTGGCGTGACTTGGCCGAGCGCCAACGCCAGGCCCTGGTGGGCTCGCGGCTGCTGAAAGTGGACGGGCGCTGGGAAGCGGTGGGCGAGGTGCGGCACTTGATCGCCGGACGCTTGACCGACCTTACGCCGTTGCTGGAGGGGATCAATGTGCGCAGCCGGGATTTTCACTGAGGCCGGTGGTGCCTGTGCGGTTTAGCGCCTAACGTACATGCGGTGAAACCATCTGCGTTTGCAGCGCTCCAAAAACTTGACGATGTCTTCTTTGCGCACAGAGCCAACCGATGCAGTTTTTATCCAACCCCCACGGCTGCGAAGGCTGGGCCGGTGAAATGGCCGAGCGGATCCGCGCGTTCGACTGGTCGGCCACCGACCTGGGGCCGATTGACCGCTGGTCCACCAGCCTGGCCTGCAACGTGCAGATGTTGCTGGCGTCCCCCGTGCCCATGGTGATGTTGTGGGGGCGGCTGGGCTACATGATCTACAACGACAGTTATTCGCGCTTTGCCGGCGGCCGCCACCCCTACCTGCTGGGCACGCCGGTGGAGCTGGGCTGGCCGGAAGTCGCCGAGTTCAACCGGCATGTGGTGGACACTTGTTTGGCGGGCGGCACCTTGTCGTTCAACAACAAGGACCTGGTCTTGCTGCGCAACGGCCAGCCGGAAACCGTGTGGCTGGACCTCTACTACAGCCCGGTCGCCGGCGATCAACAGCAGCCGGCCGGGGTGTTGGCGATTGTCGTCGAAACCACCGAACACGTGCATTCCGAGCGCCTGCGCCAGGAGCTCACCCATAACCTGGAACAGCGCGTGGCCGACGAAGTGCAGGCGCGCTCCGCCGCTGAGGAGCAGTTGCGCCAGTCGCAGAAACTGGAAGCCATCGGCGGTCTCACCGGCGGCGTGGCCCACGACTTCAATAACCTGCTGCAAGTGATCGCCGGCAACCTGCACCTGCTGGCCCGCCACGAGCCGAACAACGTCCAGGTGCAGCGCCGTGTGGCGGCGGCGATTGCGGCGGTGGAGCGTGGGGCCAAGCTGTCGGCGCAATTGCTCGCGTTTGCCCGGCGCCAACCGTTGTCGCCTGCCGTGTACAACCCGCAACGCATCTATGCGGGCTTGGGCGAGTTGCTGCAACGGGCGCTGGGAGAAACCATCCGCATCGACGTGCAAATGCCCGCCGATGCCTGGTTTATCAGTGTCGATCGCAACCAGTTGGAAAATGCCCTGCTCAACCTGGCGATCAATGCCCGCGATGCGATGAAAGGCGAGGGGGTGATCCATATCACCGGCGAAAACATCATCCTCAACCCCGCCGACTGCGCGGGTAAAAGCATCAAGCCGGGCGAGTACGTACGCCTGGCCGTCTCCGACACGGGGCTGGGCATGTCGCCAGCCACTCTCAAGCGGGCGTTCGAGCCGTTTTTCACCACCAAGCGCGAAGGCCATGGCACCGGCCTGGGCCTGAGCATGGTGTTTGGGTTTGTGCGCCAAAGCGGCGGGCATGTGGAGATGTGGAGCGAGGAGGGCAAGGGCACGGTGGTGCAGATGTATTTTCCCCACAGCCTGGAACCGGAAAGCCTCGATGTGCACATTGACCAGGTGCTGCCTGCCGGCGGCCAGGAAACCATCCTGGTGGTGGAGGACAACGAAGGCGTGCGCCTGACCGTGGTCGAACTGCTGCAACAGTCGGGCTATACCGTGCTCACCGCCGAAGACGGCGACCGCGCGATGCAGGCGTTGCAAGGCGGCTTGCTGCCGGACCTGATTTTTACCGACGTGGTCATGCCTGGCCGCGTCAAAAGCACCGACCTGGCCGACTGGGCCCGTGCACAGAACCCACCCGTGGGGGTACTGTTCACCTCGGGCCACACCCGCGACATTCTTTCCAGCAATCATCTGCTGAGCCCCGACATTCATCTGCTGAGCAAACCCTACAGTCCCGAAGCCCTGACGCAACGGGTCCGCAGCGTGCTCACCGCGCGATAAGGTTGACCATGACTTCACAGCGCAACATCCCTCAATTCCACGGTTTCGTGCGGGTGCGCGGCGCCCGTGAGCACAACCTGCGTAACGTCGATGTGGATATTCCACGGGATGCCCTGGTGGTGTTCACCGGTGTGTCGGGCTCGGGCAAGTCGTCCCTGGCGTTTTCCACGGTGTATGCCGAGGCGCAGCGGCGGTATTTCGAGTCGGTGGCGCCGTATGCGCGGCGGCTGATCGACCAGGTTGGCGTGCCGGATGTGGACAGCATCGAAGGCCTGCCGCCCGCCGTGGCCCTGCAACAACAGCGCGGCACGCCGAGTGCACGTTCATCGGTGGGCAGCGTCACCACCTTGTCGAGCCTGATCCGCATGCTCTATTCCCGCGCCGGCAGCTACCCGCCGGGGCAGGCGATGCTGTACGCCGAGGACTTTTCGCCGAACCTGCCCCAGGGCGCGTGCCCGCAATGCCACGGCCTGGGGCGGGTGTATGAGGTGACCGAGGCGCTGATGGTGCCGGACCCTTCGCTGACCATCCGCCAGCGCGCCGTCGCCTCCTGGCCGTTGGCGTGGCAGGGCCAGAACCAGCGGGACATCCTCGTGACCCTGGGCTATGACGTGGATATCCCGTGGCGCGAGCTGCCGAAAAAACAGCGCGACTGGATCCTGTTCACCGAAGAAACCCCCACCGTGCCGGTATACGCCGGCTTCACCCCGCAGCAAACCCGCGATGCGCTCAAGCGCAAGTTGGAACCGAGCTACCAAGGCACCTTCAGCGGTGCGCGGCGCTACGTCCTGCACACCTTCACCCACAGCCAAAGTGCGCTGATGAAAAAGCGCGTGTCACAGTTCATGCAGGGCAGCGCCTGCCCCTTGTGCGAGGGCAAACGCCTGAACAAGGCGGCGCTGTCGGTGAAGTTTGCCGGGGTGGATATTGGCGAGTTGTCGCAGTTGTCGTTGACGCAGCTGGCTGACCTGTTGCGGCCGGTGGCGGCGGGAGAGGACAAGATGCGCCTGTCGGTGGAAAAGCGCCTGGCCGCGCAACGCATCGCCCAGGACCTGCTGGAGCGGGTCAGCACCTTGACCGAGCTGGGCCTGGGCTATTTGTCCCTGGAGCGCAGCACGCCGACATTGTCGTCCGGCGAGTTGCAGCGCTTGCGCCTGGCGACCCAACTGGGTTCGCAGCTATTTGGCGTGATCTATGTGCTGGATGAACCGTCGGCGGGCCTGCATCCGGCCGATGGCGAGGCATTGTTCACCGCGCTGGAGCGCTTGAAAGCGGCGGGCAATTCGTTGTTTGTGGTGGAGCACGACCTGGAAACCATGCGCCGCGCCGACTGGCTGATCGACGTGGGGCCAGCGGCGGGTGAGCAGGGCGGGCAGGTGCTGTACAGCGGCCCGCCGGCCGGTTTGGCGGATGTGCAGGCGTCGCAGACGCGGGCGTACCTGTTTGCCGAGCAGCGCGTGGCGCATCAGGCGCGCCGTGAACCCAGCGGCTGGCTGAAGCTGCAAGGCGTGACGCGTAACAATCTCGAGGATCTGAACGTGGATTTCCCCTTGGGCTGCTTTACGGCCGTCACCGGGATTTCTGGCTCGGGCAAGTCCAGCCTGGTCAGCCAGGCGCTGCTGGAAGTGGTGGGCAGCGGCCTGGGTCGTGTGGTCGAAAACGATGAAGAACCCAGCCTGGAAGACGACGCCCCGCAAACCAGCGGTGGGCGTATCAGCGCCGGGCTGGAGCAAATCCGGCGGCTGGTGCAGGTGGACCAGAAACCCATCGGCCGCACGCCGCGCTCCAACCTCGCGACCTATACCGGGCTGTTCGACCACGTGCGCAAACTGTTTGCCGCGACACCGGCCGCGAAAGAGCAGGGTTACGATGCCGGGCAATTTTCCTTCAACGTTGCCAAGGGCCGCTGCCCCAACTGCGAGGGTGAAGGGTTTGTCAGCGTGGAATTGCTGTTCATGCCCAGCGTGTACGCACCGTGCCCGACCTGCCATGGCGCGCGCTACAACCCCGAGACATTGGCCATCCAATGGCAAGGCTTGAGCATCGACCAGGTGCTGGGGCTCACGGTGGAACAGGCCGTCGAGGTGTTTGCCGAACAATCCAGCGTGCTGCGTTCGTTGCAGGTGTTGCGCGACATCGGCCTGGGGTACCTGCGCCTGGGCCAGCCGGCTACCGAGCTGTCGGGCGGCGAGGCGCAGCGCATCAAACTGGCGACGGAGCTGCAACGCAATGCGCGGGGCGCCACGCTGTATGTCCTGGATGAGCCGACCACCGGCCTGCATCCACGGGATGTGGACCGCTTGCTCAGCCAGCTCAACCACCTGGTGGACGCCGGGCACACCGTGGTTGTGGTGGAGCATGAGATGCGTGTGGTGGCGCAGAGTGACTGGGTGATCGACATCGGGCCGGGGGCGGGGGATTTGGGTGGGAAGGTGGTTGCCAGCGGAACGCCATCTACCGTGGCTAAAAACCAAACCAGCCGCACTGCGCCCTTCCTGGCCCGCGAGCTACCCTGACAGACAGCGCCGATCAACCTGTGGGAACGGGCTTGTGTGGGAGCGGGCTTGCTCGCGAATACGGTGTGTCAGTCGCCAAATTCATCGGCT
>NZ_JANLGL010000076.1:0-26750 GCF_024655625.1 Pseudomonas sp. 18.1.10 | reverse complement strand
TTTACCAAGGAGTTTTCCGTTTCGACTGCGCCGGAAGTGGGGCGAATTATAGACATCTGAAATCTGCCGTCAACCGTTAATTACGCTTTTGTTGCAGAAGGTGCCTTTCTAGCAATAAGACGTGGAATTCGGCGCATCACTGGCGGTATCCGCAAGATCAGAAGCAGCGCACCTATAGATGCATAGATCACCCACTCCTTCAGATCGGCCCGCACGATCCACAACATATGCAGCAAACCCAACCCAAGAATCAGGTAAACCAGGCGATGCAATTTCTTCCACCGACTGCCCAAACGTCGCTGGCTATAGCGATTTGAAGTCAGCGCCAACACCAGAAGCGACAAGAAGCCCAACGCCCCCACAATAATGTAAGGCCGCTTGCTCAGTTCCACCCCCAACTGCGACCAATCGAGCCCAAGGACAAATACGCAATAAGCCGCCAAATGCAGCACTACATAAGCAAAGCACCACAACCCCAACTGCCGGCGCACAGCTATCCACCCCGCCCAACCGCTGAGCTTCTGCAGCGGCGTCATTCCAAGGGTGATAAGTAAAAGGATCAACGTCCCGAGACCAAGCCGATCCACCAGCACTTTGCCCGGATCAGGCCCGAGAACAGAGCTCCACGCTTCGTATAGCCAGAATAGCGGCCACACTGCTGCCGCGATAAACACGCCGAGACGCCAGATCGGATAGCGCATCAGTAGTTCTTCCGCAAATCCAGGCCGCTATAAAGAGAGGCAACCTCATCCGAGTAGCCATTGAACATCTGCGTCTCACGCACATTGGGACTGAACAGACCGCTCGGCAGGCGACGCTCCCGCGCCTGGGTCCATCGCGGATGATCAACCGTGGGGTTCACATTTGCGTAGAACCCATATTCATCCGCCGCAATACTCTGCCAGGTGGTTTTTGGCTGCTCACTGACCAGGCTGATGCGCACGATGGACTTCACGCTTTTAAAACCGTACTTCCACGGCACCACTAAACGCAACGGAGCCCCATTCTGGTTAGGCAACTCACGCCCGTACATGCCAACGGCAAGAATCGCCAAAGGGTTCATCGCCTCATCCAGCCGCAACCCTTCTATATAAGGCCAGTCGATCAGACCAAAGCTGGAACGCTGACCCGGCATGCTCTTCGGATCCTGGAGCGTTTCAAACCGAATGTACTTGGCCTTGGAGGTCGGCTCGACTTGCTTGAGCAAAGCCGAAATGGGGAAGCCGATCCAGGGAACGACCATCGACCACGCCTCAACACAGCGCAAACGGTAGATCCGCTCTTCCAACTGATAAGGCTTCATGAAGTCTTCCAGGGCATAGCGTCCCGGCTTTGCGACCTCACCATCAATCACAACACTCCAGGGCTCGGTCTTGAGGGAGCCCGCATTCGTTGCCGGGTCACCTTTGCCGGTGCCGAACTCATAGAAGTTGTTGTAGTGGGTTGCATCCTTGAAGGGCGTTATGGCTTCGTCTTTTACCGTCACCGCCTGCCATTGGGCGCCAGGCAGTTTCTCGGCAAACCAATTCGGCGCCTTGCCCGGCTCGACATCGGCGTAACGCGAGGCATCAGCAGCACTGGCCCAGCGCGGCAAGCTGCTAGCAGCAATGCCGGCGAGCGCACCACCGAGCAAGCTACGGCGAGAGAAATAAAGGGACTCAGGCGTGACATCCGATTCGTGGCAATCGGAAGCTTTTGGCAATTTGATTAACATGGCAACTCCGCAGCATTGGAGAACTGATGCACCAATAGACTGCGGAGTATGGGGGAAATTACATTAAGGCAATGTTTTGTCCCGACGCAGGTGCAGCAAGTACTGAACCGGACCCGACGCGGCATAGACCAGGAACGCCAGCAGCAGGATTCGCGGCGGATCACTGAAGACCACGGCGAACACCAGCACAACGGCCAGGATTGCCACAAAAGGCACGCGCCCCTTGAGATCCAGCTCCTTGAAGCTGTTGTACTTGATATTGCTGACCATCAGCATGCCAGCCGCCGCAACCATCAAGGCCACCAGGAACGACATCTTCGAACCCTGGATGCCGTAGTCACTGAACGCCCAGACGATACCCGCTACCACACCCGCTGCAGCAGGGCTGGCCAGACCGATGAAATAACGCTTGTCGGCAGTGCCCACCTGGGTATTGAAGCGTGCCAGGCGCAAAGCAGCCCCCGCAACATAGATAAAGGCGACCATCCAGCCGACCTTGCCCATATCACCCAGCGCCCAGGCAAACGCCAGCAACGCAGGCGCAACACCAAAGGCAACCATGTCCGACAACGAGTCGTACTCGGCACCGAAGGCACTTTGAGTATTGGTCATGCGCGCCACACGCCCATCCAGGCCGTCGAGCACCATGGCCACGAAGATTGCGATGGCCGCAAAACCGAAGTATTTGCTGGCACTGACTGCATCGCCCGCCGCCAGCGCACTTTGAGCGCTCATGGAGTTGATGATGGAATAGAAACCGGCAAACAGGTTCGCCGTGGTGAACAGGTTGGGCAGCAGATAGATGCCACGATGCCGGACCTTGCGGCCTTCCGCGTCATGCCCTTCTTCGACATGCTCATCGATCGGTAGCAGGCTTTCGGCGTCAGAAGCCTGGTTTGGCTCTTCGGGACGTTCGCTCATGGACTTTACCTTGCAACGGTGTGAAAAAAATTCGACTGATACTTGCGGCGAGTGTTCGCCCGCAAACGATGCAGCTTTATACCAGAACCTGCTCCCCAAACGAAAAAACGCGGCCTAAGCCGCGTTTTCCCTTGATGCGTACGACTTAGTTCTTGGCTTTGTCGACGATCTTGTTGGCACCGATCCACGGCATCATGGAGCGCAGTTGCTCGCCGATGACTTCGATACCGTGAGCGGCGTTGTTACGACGCTTGGCGGTCATCGAAGGGTAGCCGGTAGCGCCTTCGGTGATGAACATTTTGGCGTATTCGCCGTCCTGAATACGTTTCAGGGCGTTGCGCATGGCCTGACGGGACTCGGCGTTGATCACTTCCGGGCCAGTCACGTACTCGCCGTATTCGGCGTTGTTGGAGATCGAGTAGTTCATGTTGGCGATACCGCCTTCGTACATGAGGTCAACGATCAGCTTCAGTTCGTGCAGGCATTCGAAGTAGGCCATTTCCGGCGCGTAGCCAGCTTCAACCAGGGTTTCGAAGCCAGCTTTCACCAGTTCAACGGTACCGCCGCACAGAACGGCTTGTTCGCCGAACAGGTCGGTTTCAGTCTCGTCCTTGAAGGTGGTTTCGATGATGCCGGTACGACCGCCACCCACGCCAGCAGCGTAGGACAGCGCAACGTTCTTGGCATTGCCCGAAGCGTCCTGGTAGATCGCGATCAGGTCAGGGATACCGCCGCCTTTGACGAACTCGGAACGCACGGTGTGACCCGGTGCTTTCGGCGCGATCATGATTACGTCGAGATCAGCGCGCGGTACAACCTGGTTGTAGTGGATCGCGAAGCCGTGGGAGAAGGCCAGGGTGGCGCCCTTCTTGATGTTTGGCTCGATTTCGTTCTTGTACAGCGCGGACTGGAACTCGTCCGGGGTCAGGATCATGACCAGGTCGGCAGCCGCAACAGCGGAAGCAACGTCAGTCACTTTCAGGCCGTGGGCTTCAGCCTTGGCAACGGTGGCCGAGCCTTTACGCAGGCCAACGGTCACGTCAACGCCGGAGTCTTTCAGGTTGCACGCTTGAGCGTGGCCCTGGGAGCCGTAGCCGATGATGGCGACTTTTTTGCCCTGGATGATCGACAGGTCACAATCTTTTTCGTAATAAACTTTCATGAGGTTCCTCTATATATCCAGGCCGTAAGGCCATTCACTAATTTGGGTTAGATGCTGAGTACTTTGTCGCCACGGGCAATCCCGGTGACACCAC
The DNA here is from genome assembly GCF_024655625.1 of Pseudomonas sp. 18.1.10. Classification (NCBI taxonomy): domain Bacteria; kingdom Pseudomonadati; phylum Pseudomonadota; class Gammaproteobacteria; order Pseudomonadales; family Pseudomonadaceae; genus Pseudomonas; species Pseudomonas sp. 18.1.10. The sequence goes on along the minus strand of NZ_JANLGL010000076.1, from coordinate 22,859 downwards.
TGCGTACCGTTTCCAGAATCGAGGCCGTCCCGATCGACTGGATGAAGCTGTCCAGCTTGTCGCTCGTACCGGTCAACTGAACGGTATAAACACTGGCGCTCACATCGACGATCTGCCCGCGATAAATATCGGTAGTGCGCTTGATCTCGGCACGTTGAGCACCCGTGGCCTTGACTTTAACCAGCATCAGCTCGCGCTCGATGTGGGCACTTTCCGACAGGTCGACCAGCTTGACCACTTCGATCAGCTTGTTGAGGTTCTTGGTGATCTGCTCGATCACCTCATCGTGGCCCACGGTGGTCAACGTCAGGCGCGACAGGGTCGGGTCTTCGGTCGGGGCCACGGTCAGGCTTTCGATGTTGTAGTTGCGTTGCGAAAACAGACCGACAACACGAGACAGAGCGCCGGGTTCGTTCTCCAGAAGCAGGGAGATAATATGCCGCATGATTAAGTACGCTCCGTCTTGTTCAGCCACATGTCGCGCATAGAGCCGTCTTTGATCTGCATCGGGTAGACGTGCTCACTGGTATCGACCTTGATATCGATGAACACCAGGCGGTCCTTCATGGCGAACGCCTCTTCCATCTTCGGCTTCAGATCTTTCAGATCGGTGATGCGAATGCCGACGTGGCCATAGGCTTCAACCAATTTGACGAAATCTGGCAGCGACTCCATGTAGGAGTGGGAGTGACGGCTGTTGTAGCTCATGTCCTGCCACTGGCGAACCATGCCCAGTACGCCGTTGTTCAGGCAGACGATCTTCACCGGAAGCCCGTACTGCAAGCAGGTCGACAATTCCTGGATGTTCATCTGGATGCTGCCTTCACCGGTCACGCATGCAACGTCGGTGTCGGGGAAGCTCAGCTTCACACCCATGGCCGCCGGGAAACCAAAGCCCATCGTGCCCAGGCCACCGGAGTTGATCCAGCGGTTAGGTTTGTCGAATTTGTAGTACTGCGCGGCGAACATCTGGTGCTGGCCCACGTCGGAGGTCACAAAGGCGTCGCCCTTGGTCACTTCGCACAGGGTCTCGATCACGGTTTGCGGCTTGATGACGCTGCCGTCGCCCTTGTCGTAAGGGAACAGCCCGCGGTCACCGCGCCATTCGTCGATCTGCTTCCACCAGCTGGCAACGGATTCCTTGTTCGGCGTTTCGCCGATGTCCTTCAGCGCAGCAACCATTTCGGTCAGCACGCTTTCCACAGGACCTACGATCGGCACGTCGGCCTTGATGGTCTTGGAGATGGACGCCGGGTCGATGTCGATGTGGATGATCTTGGCATTCGGGCAGAACTTGCTCGGGCCGTTAATCACGCGGTCATCGAACCGCGCACCCACCGCCAGGATCACGTCAGCGTGGTGCATGGTCAGGTTGGCGGTGTAGCTGCCGTGCATACCCAGCATGCCGACGAACTGACGGTCGGTGCCCGGGAATGCGCCAAGGCCCATCAGGGTGTTGGTCACCGGGAGGTTGAGCAACTTGGCCAGTTCGGTCAGCGGTGCGGAACCGCCGCCCAGAATCACGCCACCACCCGAGTACAGCACAGGGCGCTTGGCCGCCAGGAGCATTTCTGCTGCCTTGCGGATTTGCCCCGAGTGCCCACGAACGGCCGGGCTGTAGGAACGCAGCTTGGCTTTCTTCGGGAAGACGTATTCGAATTTTTCCGCCGGGTTGGTCATGTCCTTAGGGATATCGACCACCACAGGGCCCGGGCGACCGGACTGTGCGAGGTAGAACGCCTTTTTCATGACTTCCGGGATTTCCGAGGCATGCTTAATCATGAAGCTGTGTTTCACGATCGGCCGGGAGATACCGATCATGTCGGTTTCCTGGAATGCGTCGGTACCCACCATGGTGCTTGGCACCTGGCCGGAAATGATCACCATCGGGATGGAGTCCATATACGCAGTCGCGATGCCAGTAATGGCATTGGTTGCGCCTGGGCCGGACGTTACCAGTACCACACCGGCTTTACCGGTGGCACGGGCATAACCGTCAGCCATATGGGTCGCGGCCTGTTCGTGACGAACCAGGATGTGATTAACAGCCGGTTCCTTGAACAGCGCGTCGTAGACATGCAGCAGAGCACCACCTGGGTACCCGTAGATATAGTCGACGCCTTCGTCACGCAAAAAGCGGACGAGCATCTCACCACCAGATAAAAGCTCCACGTTGTTCACCTCTAAAACGCCAGAATACCGTCCGTTGAAAACCGACGGGTCTTAATAGGTTTACTTCTCAACAGAGCATGAGCGACGGTGGTCGCCGACTACGTCAGCACTGACTGAGCAAGTATTGGGATCGTCCCAAGTGTTGCGGGCTTTTCCCACCCAGCGCGAGGTAACGCGTTGCGGGTGTAACAGGTCGGCGCGGGTGTGCGCCTCATGATCTGCTGAGCGGGCCTGCTTCTGGCAGTCCCGATACAGCGGACTTTGGATTCTTCTGTTTCAGGCCGTTCAAGTCAAGCAATAATTGCGCTTTTTTCCAACTAAGCGCATGAGAACGTAGAAGAAAGGGCTTTGAGGAGGGATAAAACTCGCCTGAATGTCGTCAAGCGGTAGAAATGTGCGCAAGACTGCCGGAAAACCCGGCAGTCAGGCAATTAACGAGCGTCGACGATCAATTGGTCGAACTTTTTCAGCGCGTTACGCAAGCCAAGGCTCTCTCGCGGACGGTCGGCGTAGACCATTTCCGCCATCTCCAGGATGCCCGACGCATTCGGCAACGGCAGATCCTGCTCAAGGATCAGCTTCATGCGCGCCAGGAAGATCCATTGCAGCCACTGGTGAAAGTCCAGGGTATCGACCGAAAAGGGCTCGACGCTGCTAAGCGCCTCCACGCTGGGGGACACTTCGTCCCACCAGCCCTGCACGCGCAATTCGCGTTCAATCAGCAGCAATTGCTCGGCAATCGCAGGAAAGCGCACATCCATCAGTAGGTAACCTTGCCTTTTTGCCGTGCCTGGGCGGCACCGGCGGCATCGCCTTGGGCGGCACGCGCATCACCGATCAGTGCCCACAGGTTGGCTTGCAGGTCGGGACGACCGTTGGCCAGCGTCAGGCCGCGACGGGCGAACTGTTCGGCTTGCGGCGCATCACCCTGGGCCATGCGCACCTGGGCCAGGCGATACAACACTTGCGGCTCGCGAGGAGCCACGCGCTGGGCTCGTTCCAGGCTCGACGACGCGCCATTGAGATCGCCACCCGCCTGCTGTTGCTGGGCAGTGGTCAGCAGCGCCAATACCGGACCATCCAGTTGCTCGTCAGCCGACAGGCCACCGGAATTGGACGACGACGGAATGCCGCTTGGCGTCGATGGCATGGTGTAGGTGCCCTGGTTGATCGGCGCCGTTTGAATCGGCGTGGCATCGATCGGACCGGACGTACTTGGCCCTGGAGTCCACGGCTCGGCGCTGATTGGCGCGGCAGTAGCAGCGCCAGCACCGGGTACCATCACCACGACGCCCGAATCCTGCGGCACCGCCTGGGGACGGGCTTGGGCAGGACGATTCGTCACGGTCTGGCGGAAGCCGCCAGTGGCCGAGATACGGTCGCTGTTGGACACCGCAGTGCTCGAATCCACCACAGGAATGGAGCCGCGCTGCACGCTGGAGCAACCACCGAGCAAAGCCAGAGTTGTAATAGCTGGAAACAACCACTTGTTCACGTGAAACCCTCTTTGCTTAATTCATCCAGCCCTTGACCCAATCCATCACCGAATCCGCGTCAGCAGGGGCACTGCCACCGCACGCGGCGCCGGGTGGTGGCTCGCTGCCGCGAATATACGGCATCTGTACCGCGCCCGGACAGTTGGCATCGGAGCCCTGCCCCGTGTGCGGATCAATCCAGGCCTGCACGATATTGTCCGGCTGCGGCATGTTCAGCGGCAGCGGGTCGGCCTTGCGCATGAAACTGGTCCAGACCTGCAGCGCACCGGTCGCGCCGGTGAACGGGGTCTTGCCGTTGTCATCACGGCCCATCCACACCACCGCCAGCACATCCTGGCCGAAACCGGCGAACCAGCTGTCGCGCGAATCGTTACTGGTACCGGTCTTGCCTGCCAACGTCAGGTTCGACGGCAGCACCTTATAGACCGAGGCACCGGTACCTTCACGCATCACGCGCTGCATGGCGTTCTGGATCAGGTAGATAGAGCCCGCATCGAAACGTTGCTGAATCTGGAACGGATAACGCTTGAGCGGTTCACCTTCGGCGGTCAGTACGCTACGAATCCCACGCATCGGGGTATTGAAACCACCGTTGGCCAGGGTCTGGTACATGGTCGCGACTTCCATCGGCGTCATCGCACCGGCACCCAGCAGGATCGACGGGAAAGCCGGGAATTCACGGGTGATGCCCAGGCGAGCGAGGGTTTTCAACACATTCGGCACGCCCACTTCCAGCCCGAGACGCGAAGTGGAAATGTTGTAGGAATGCGCCAGCCCCTGATACAGGAACACCGTACCGTGGGAGCGACGGTCGAAGTTCTGCGGTGTCCACACCTGGCCATCGCCACCTTTGACCGACAGCGGGTCATCCGACAGCCAACTGGTCAGGGTGTATTTGCTCGGTTTTTCCAACGCCGTCAGGTAGACCGCCGGCTTGACCAGCGAGCCAATCGGCCGCACCGCGTCCAGTGCACGGTTGAAACCGGCAAAACTGGCCTGGCGGCTGCCGACCATCGCCTGGACCTCACCGGTCTCCGGGTTGGTCACGACCATGGCCGCTTCAACCTCATCGGCGCCTTTACGGCCGGTCATGCGCTTGAAGGTGTCGTTGACCGACGCTTCGGCTTTCATCTGCAGGATCGGATCGAAACTGGTGAAGATCCGCAGACCTTCTTCGGTCAAGTCTTCGTCGCGGTAGTCTTCACGCAGTTGGCGCTTGACCAGGTCGATAAAGCCCGGGAACGAACTGTCGGCCAGCTTGCCGCGCGTGGTCACGCCCAACGGCATCTTCTTCGCCGCCGCCACTTGTTCAGCGGTGGCAACGCCCTGCTGTTCCAGTACATCCAGCACCAGGTTGCGGCGCTCCAGCGCACGCTCCGGGTTGCGCCGCGGGTTGTAGTAGGACGGGCCCTTGACCATGCCGACCAGCAATGCGACCTGGTGCAACTTGAGTTCGGACAGCGGCTGGCCAAAGAAGAACTGGCTGGCCAAGCCGAAACCATGCACCGCGCGCTGGCCGTCCTGGCCGACGAAGACCTCATTGAGGTACGCCTCGAGGATCTCCTGCTTGCTGTAGTGCAGCTCCAGCAGCATCGCCATCATGGCTTCGGTGAGCTTGCGGGTCAGGCTGCGCTCGTTGGTCAGATAGAAGTTCTTGACCAATTGTTGCGTCAGCGTACTGCCGCCCTGGGTCATCTTGCCGCCGGAGGTGTTCACCCAGACTGCGCGGGCAATCGACTTCGGCGAGACGCCCCAGTGGCTGTAGAAATCGCGGTCTTCCACGGCGACCAAGGTTTCGAGCAGGTAAGGCGGCACCTGATCGAGCTTAATCAGGATGCGATCTTCAAGGTTCTTCGGGTAAATACCGCCGATCATCAGCGGTTCCAGGCGCACCACCGGCAGCTTCGAGCCGTTGAGGGACGCCAGTTCGGCCACGTAGTCGCCAGAGAAGCGCACGCGCACCGGCTGGGCTTTTTCCAGGCCTTCATAGAACTGGAAGCCACGGGTGTTCAGATCGACGGTATTGCCGCTGACCGCCGCCGCACCCGGACCATTGCTCACGGGTTCGCGGCGATAGCCCAGCGCATCGAGCTCGGTGAGGAAGTCATCCTTGCTCAGCTTCTGGCCGGTGAACAACTCCAGCGGGCGTGCATACACCTTGGCCGGAATGGTCCAGCGCTTGCCGGAGAACTTCTCCTGCACCACGGCGTCGAGGTACACCGCAAAGCCGGCAAGCACCACAAGGCCCACCAGGCTGAGCTTGAGCGCCCAGCCCAGCCACGGGCGCAGGCCGCGGGAAGGAGGTTTTTTACGGGAACGGGGAGATCGGGTTCGAGTCATGGCGGCGGATTATACGCACTTTATTGATGTTCAACATGAGCCGGACAGCGGTTTGCATGGCAGGCGCCAGCAGCCATAATGCCCGCCATGATTTCCCCCAGTCTTTGAAGGATCGCCCGTGAGCCAGTCCCTGATCGCAGCCCTGCAAAACCCGGCTTTGTACCCTCACCCGGTTGAAAGTTTCCAAGTCATCGAGACTCATATTTCCTGGGTCGTGCTCACCGGCCCTTACGCCTATAAACTGAAGAAACCGATGAACTTCGGCTTCCTGGACTTCACGTCCCTGGAAGATCGCGGCCACTTCTGCCGGGAAGAGCTGCGTCTCAACGCGCGCCTGACCGAAGATTTGTACCTTGAAGTATTGCCGATCACCGGTACTGCCGACGCCCCGCAACTGGGCGGCGAAGGCCCGGCCATCGAGTACGCGCTGAAAATGCGCCAGTTCCCGCAAAGCCAGTTGCTCAGCACCCTGCAAGCCAACGGCGAACTGACCGCCGCGCACATCGACGAGATGGCCAAGCAGATCGCGCATTTCCACCTTACCGCGCCTAAAGTCCCGCAAGACCACCCGGCCGGCACCCCGGATGAGCTCATGGCACCGGTGCGCCAGAACTTCGACCAGATCCGCCCGTTCCTCAGCGACAAGGCGGACCTGACTCAACTGGACGCCCTGCAAGCCTGGGCCGAAAGCAGCTTCGAGCGCCTCAAGCCGCTGTTTGCCCAGCGCAAGCTGGAGGGTTTCACCCGTGAATGCCACGGTGACATCCACCTGGGGAACGCCACACTGATCGATGGCCAGGTCGTGATCTTTGACTGCATCGAGTTCAATGAACCCTTCCGTTTCACCGACGTTTACGCCGATACCGGCTTCCTGGCGATGGACCTGGAAGACCGTGGCCTCAAATCCCTGGCACGCCGTTTCATCAGCCAGTACCTGGAGCTGACGGGCGACTACCAAGGCCTGGAAGTGCTGAACTTCTATAAAGCCTACCGCGCCCTGGTACGCGCCAAGATCGCGCTGTTCAGCATGCCGGGCGACGCGACCCCAGTGCAACGTGCCACCAGCCTGCGCCAGTACCGCAACTACGCCAACCTGGCGGAAAGCTACAGCACCATCCCGTCGCGCTTCCTGGCGATCACCCACGGTGTTTCTGCGGTGGGTAAAAGCCAGGTGTCCATGCGCCTGGTCGAAGCGCTCGGCGCCGTACGCCTGCGCTCGGATGTGGAGCGCAAGCGCCTGTTCGGCGAGCAACAGGTCGAAAACACGCCACAGGCCGGCATCTATGCGGCCGACGCCAGCGCCGCGACTTACGCGCGCTTGAATGAACTCGCTGCAACCGTGCTGCGGGCCGGCTTCCCAGTCGTGCTGGATGCCACCTTCCTGAAGCGCACCCAACGCGAAGCCGCCGCCAAGGTTGCCGAAGCCACCGGCGCGCCCTTCCTGATCCTGGATTGCAACGCGCCACGGGCCGTTATCGAGAGCTGGTTGGCACAGCGTCAGGCGGATAAAAACGATCCTTCCGACGCCACATTGGCCGTTATCGACGAACAGCAGGCCAATCGTGACCCGCTGACCGCCGAGGAACTGCTCCTGAGCAAACGCGTCGAGACCAATGAAAGCGGGACGTTGGATGCCTTGGTGGCGCACATCCGCCAGCGCCTGCCAGGCCTGTAAGAAATAATTCTTGGCCGTGTCACCCGTTTTGGGCGCACGGCCAAGCGATAGTGGCACTATAATGGCGTCATAAATCCAACAGGAGTCGTCATCATGAGTCAGCCCAAGCTTCTTGATACCCCGCTCTATTCGCTCCTGCATAAAGACGATATCCGCGGCTTCAACCAGGAGCGTCCGAAGGACGGCACCATCGATATGCGCGGTGGCGACTTCCGCGGGCTGGACCTGCGTGACCTGAACGCCACGGGCGTGGACTTCACTGACGCCTACTTCCGCTCCGCCGACTTGCGCGGCCTGGATTTGCGCGACTGTTCGCTGGAGGGCGCCAGCCTGGCCCATGCACAAATCTCGGGCACCTACTTCCCGCCTGAACTGACCGCCGATGAGATCCTCATGTCAGTCAATTTCGGTACGCGCCTGCGCTACCGCACCAAGTAACTTCTTGCATGAAAATCCCGGAGCGCACCCGCGCACCGGCGTTTTCGCCTGCCCATCCCAAAAATCCCCACATCATTCTTATAAGCTTTTAGGCCGCTTCCGGCCAAAGAACCACGCTTTTCCTACTGAGCGCTACACTCCTGTTCAGGCTTGCCTGGTCACGATACCCACCGAACCATTCGGCCGTCGCAAGGAGGCTTGATGAACGATGAGCTGCAACACCTGAAAAACCTCGGCAAGACGTCAGCACAGTGGCTGCATGCGGTGGGCATCCACAGTGCGTCCGACCTGCGCCGCCTGGGCGCGGTCGATGCCTACCGAGCGGTACGGACTCGCGGGTTCCGCGCGTCGAAAGTCCTGCTGTATGCAATCGAAGGGGCATTGATGGATGTTCACTGGAACGATATTCCAGCCGAGCGCAAGGAGGCGTTGAACCGTCAATTGGACGCTATTTCAGCGCGGCAAAAGAATTAGATCGCTGGCCAAGCCCAGTATTTACAGGAGTTCCGAACGGGCGTTTGAGAAAAGCCGAGATGAGTGCAAAAACAAATGTTGACTCTCAAATGAGAATCGTTATGATTATCACAACTGGTCGCGAGATCAGCCGATAACTGAAAGACCATTGGTTCGGACTCTCAGATTATCTCCTCATCAGGCTAATCACGGTTATTTGACCCGGCTCTTGCCGGGTCTTTTTTTGCCTGTGAAAAAGCAGATATCAGCGCGCGATAATCAGCGGGTGCCCGCGCTCTGGGTGGGGTTGCACCAACACATCCAGACCAAATACCGCTTTCAGCGGCTCCGGGCGCATCACCTGTGCCGGCGTATCCAGGGCATGGGGCCGGCCGTCTTCCAGCAACAGAATTCGATCGCAGTAACGCGCCGCCAGGTTCAGGTCATGCAGGATCACCAACACGGCCGCACCGCGATCCGCAAAGGTGCGAATGGCCTGCAAGGTGGTGTGCTGATGCAACGGGTCCAGCATCGACGTCGGCTCATCCAGCAACAATGTCTGCCCCGCCTCGCCCGGCCATAACTGCGCCAACACCCGCGCCAGGTGCACGCGCTGACGCTCGCCGCCAGACAAGGCGAGATAGCTGCGCCCGCTCAAATGCCCGACATCTGCCGCTTGCAACGCCGCCTCGATGATTTCGTCATCACGCACCCGCCCGCTCTGATGGGGCAAGCGGCCCATGCCGACGACTTCTTCCACGCGAAAGGCAAAATCCAGGGTCGAGGTTTGCGGCAACACCGCCAAACGTTGCGCACGCTGCGCACCACTCCACTCACTCAACGGCCGCTGATCCAGCCATACGCCGCCCTGATCCGGCTGCAGCTCACCACACAACGCCCCAAGCAACGTGCTTTTGCCCGCACCATTGGGGCCCAGCACACCCAGCACTTCGCCCGGCAACAATTGCACGGTGACATCCGCCAGCACGGTTTTGCGTCCGCGCCGGACCTGCAAGTCTTCCACACGCAGCATCAGGCACGCCCCCGCAACAACAGGTAAAGAAAAAATGGCGCGCCGATGAACGCAGTGACAATGCCGATGGGCAATTCCGCTGGCGCCAGGGCCAGGCGTGCTACCAGGTCGGCAAACAACAGCAAACTCGCCCCCGCCAGTACCGAAGCCGGCAGCAGCACGCGATGATCCGGCCCCGCCAGCAAGCGCACCAGATGCGGCACCACCAAGCCGACAAACCCGATCATCCCCGCCGCCGCCACCGCCGCGCCCACACCCAGGGCCGTGCAGAACACCAGTTCGCGCTTGAGCCGCTCAACGTCAATCCCGAGATGGCTGGCCTCCGACTCGCCCAGCAGCAGCGCATTCAACGCCTTGGCCCGGCGCGGCAACCACAGTGCGACGCCGGCGCTCACCAGCAACAACGGCCACAGCCGCGAATAGCTGGCGCCATTGAGGCTGCCCAGGTTCCAGAAGGTCAAGGTGCGCAAGGTGGCGTCATCCGCCAGGTAGGTAAATAAACCCACAGCCGAACTGGCCAGCGCTGTCAGGGCAATACCGGCCAGCAGCATTGTTGCGACGTTGGTCTGGCCATTGCGCCGACCCAAGCGATAAACCAACGCTGTGACACCCAACCCACCGAGAAACGCACACAACGACAACAGGTACGGGCCGAACGCATCCGGCAAGCCGCCAAAAAACGTTCCACCGACAATCGCGATAGCTGCCCCCAGCGCCGCGCCGCTGGACACGCCGACCAACCCCGGATCCGCCAGCGGGTTGCGAAACAAGCCCTGCATCGCCACACCCGACAACGCCAGCACGCCACCCACCGCCAAGCCGAGCAACGTACGCGGCAAACGAATCTGCCCCAGGATCAGCTCCGCCTGCTCCAGCCCTTGGCCGTCGATGGGCATGCCCATCAGGCGCAATGCCGCCTTGAGCGTATCCAGCAACGGCAGACTGACCGGGCCCAAGGCCAAGGAGAGCCAGATCGCCAACACACACAACAGCGCCAGCCCGACAAACAGTGCCTTGGGTTTAACAGGAGTGGTCATGGAGCAGGCTTGGCCTGGAGCGGATAAAACCCGGCGGACAGTTGCACCAGGCTGTGCGGCAAGCGCGGCCCGAGCCCACCGACCAGTAGTGTCGGGTCCAACTCAAACACCCGCCCACTCTTGGCTGCCGGTGTTGCTGCCAGAATCGGGTTCTCTTTAAACAAGGCTGCCCGCGCCGCATCACCGCTCAGGGCGCGATCAGAAAACACCAGCACATCAGGGCTCAAGCCCGCCAGCGACTCTACGGAAAATGGCTTGTAACCACTGTGGGTCGCCAAGTTGCGGCCGCCCGCTTGTTGCAGCACCCAATCTGCCGCCGTGTCTTTACCGGCGATCAGTGGCTTGCCGCCTGCGTGACCGAGCAACAGCAATACATTTGGGGCTTTCTGCGTGGCTTGCGCCTCTGTCACCCAGCTTTTCTGCTGGTCCAGGGCCTGCTCATACCCGGCAAACAATTCACGGGCCTTGGCCTCATCCCCCAGCAGCTTGCCCAAGTGCTGGAGATTGCCTTGCAGCGTCGGCAAATCCGGCTGCGCCGAAAACATTTCCACCTGCACACCGGCGCTGCGGATCTGTGCCAATACCGGTGGCGGGCCCATTTCCTCGGTGCCCACCAGGATCTGCGGACGCAGGCTCAAGATGCCCTCAGCCGACAGCTGCCGCTGATAACCAATGCTCGGCAAGGCCTTGAGTGACGCCGGATGCTGGCTGGTGGTATCCACCCCCACCAGCTTCGACTCACCGCCCAGGGCCGTCACCCACTCCGAAAGCGCCCCACCGGCACTGACCCAGCGTTGCGGCAGTTCAGAGGCTTGCGCCCCGTGGTTGACCAGCAGTCCGACAACAAGCGCAATAGCGCTGGTACTCAGGCGCATAACAGGGTTTCCTTCCAGAGGCGGGGCCGTACGAGCACTCAACGATGTGACAGATAATCCCTGCCGGGCATCGTACTGAGCGCCCAGTCAGCTAACGGGCGAAGCCGGCATTTGATAATTGTTTGCATTTGAACGTCAAGGCACTTAAGGATTGAAATGAAGTTTCTCTGCCCCTCCGACACCCTCGCGCCCGACAGCAGCCGTGGTTTTGAAATCGATGGTTGCAAATTGTTGGCGGTGCGCCGTGACGGCGTTGCCTACTTCTATATCAACCGCTGCCCCCATCGCGGCATCCCGCTGGAATGGCAGACCGACCAGTTCCTCGACACCAGCGCCAGCCTGATCCAGTGCGCCACCCACGGTGCGTTGTTCCTGATCGAAAGCGGCGAGTGCATCTCCGGCCCTTGCGCCGGCCAAAGCCTCACCGCCCTGCCCGGCCGTGAAGACGCACAGGGCCTGTGGGTGGAACTCTAGTCGAACAGCACCTCAAGGCGCCGATCCACGCACACTTCCTCGGCCGTCACCCGCACGCCGTACGCCAACACCTCGACGCCGGCGGCCTTGGCTTCACGCAATGCAGCGGCGTAAGCCGGATCGATCTCCACCGCCGGGCGCACCGCCTCGATCCCCGACAGGTTGACGCAATACAGCTGCACCGCCCGCACACCGTCGCGTGCCAGGTGCGCCAACTCGCGCAAATGCTTGGCGCCGCGCTGCGTCACCGCATCGGGGAAAGCCGCAACTGGGGAGCCATCAAACCCCAGGGTGACACTTTTGACTTCGACGTACGCCGTACCGTCGGGGTAGTCCAGGCGAAAGTCGATGCGACTGTTCTCCTGGCCGTAAGGCACTTCGCGCTTCAAGGCGGTAAAGCCGTTGAGCTCGCGAATCACCCCGGCGTGCAACGCCTCCTCGATCAACTGATTGGCGCGTGCGGTGTTCACGCAGGCCAGGCGTCCTTGAGGTGTCTCGGCGATTTCCCAGGTGCCGGGCAACTTGCGCTTGGGGTCATTGGAACGACTGAACCAGACCTGCCCACCTTCCACCATGCAATTAAGCATCGAGCCGGTGTTGGGGCAGTGAATGGTGAGCAACTCGCCGGTAACGGTTTCGATATCGGTGAGAAAACGCTTGTAACGGCGAATCAGCCGACCTTCTTCGAGGGGAGGATTAAAGCGCATCAGCCTTGCCAGCTCTGCAAGCCACGGGCGATGCGGTCCACCGCTTCCTGTAGCCGATCGAGGTTCTGCGTGTAGGCAAAGCGCACGTGGTGGCCGGCCTGATAACGGCCGAAATCCAGCCCGGGCGTAAACGCTACATGTTCGGTTTCGAGGAAGTGCCGGCAGAACGCGAAGGCATCACCGCCAAACGCGCGGATATCGGCATACAAATAGAACGCCCCCTCCGGCTCGACGGCAATGCCGAACCCCAGCTCACGCAAGGCTGGCAGCAGGAAGTCGCGACGGCGGCCGAACTCGGCGCGGCGCTCCTCCAGGATGCTCAGGGTCTGCGGAGTGAAGCAAGCCAGCGCCGCATACTGGGCCATGCTCGGCGCGCTGATGTAGAGGTTCTGCGCGAGCTTCTCCAGCTCACCGACCGCTTCTGGCGGTGCCACCAGCCAACCCAGGCGCCAGCCGGTCATGCCGAAATACTTCGAAAAACTATTCAGGACGAAGGCATCGTCGTCCACTTCCAGCACGCTCGCAGCATCGGTGCCGTAAGTGAGGCCGTGGTAGATCTCATCCACCACCAGATGACCGTTGCGCGCCTTGATGGCGCTCGACAGCCCGGCCAATTCATCCCGCGTAAGGATCGTCCCCGTCGGGTTGGCCGGCGAGGCGACCAGCGCGCCGACACTGTTCGCGTCCCAGTGTTTGGCCACCAGGTCAGCGGTCAATTGATAGCGCACTTCCGGGCCCACCGGCACCAGTTGCGCCGCGCCTTCCACCAGGCGCAGGAAGTGCCGGTTGCACGGGTAACCGGGGTCCGCCAGCAGCCAGTGCTTGCCGGGGTCCACCAGCAAGCTGCTGGCCAACAGCAAGGCGCCGGAGCCGCCGGGGGTAATCAGGATGCGTTCCGGGTCCACGTTCAAGCCGTAGCGTTGCTGGTAGAAACCGCTGATGGCTTCGCGCAACTCCGGCAGGCCACGGGCGGCGGTGTAACGGGTCTTGCCGTTGGCCAGTGCAGCCTGGCCGGCCTGGATAATCGGCTCGGCGGTGGTGAAATCCGGCTCGCCGATTTCCAGGTGAATCACATCGTGCCCGGCGGCCTGAAGCTCATTGGCCCGCGCCAGCAACGCCATGACATGAAAAGGTTCGATGGCGCGACTGCGCGCACTGTAGGGCTGAGCCATTAGCCTTCCTTAACGGTGAGTACAAAGCGTCGATTCTACCCAACCCCGCGCGTAACGCCCGCTCTATTGCCATAGATCCCGCGCCGAGCGGTTCGGGCAAGCGCCGCCAAAGCGACTAAAATCAACATTCGAGGCTGCCGTCTCCCCTCTTGCAGCCGTTCGCAACCCGTACAGGGCGGGGCCTCGACAACCGGGAGTGGCGCACCCCGAATCTATCTGGTAAGTTCGCCCGCTTGCAGCCGCAGGGCCGGCAGGTGTCGGTGATGTTGCAATCCTGCGCAATGGATTAGAAGAGTGAGAGGCGGTCCATTCATGCCCACCCAAGCAAAGCAACAGAACATCAGCGGTTTCCAACCCTACGTAGAATCGAAGGGTGAGGAATACATGGGCAAGCCCATGCGCGAACACTTCTCCAAAATCCTGAAGCAGTGGAAGCAGGACTTGATGCAGGAAGTCGACCGCACGGTTGACCACATGAAGGACGAAGCCGCCAACTTCCCGGACCCGGCAGACCGTGCCAGCCAGGAAGAGGAATTCGCCCTTGAACTGCGCGCCCGTGATCGTGAGCGCAAGCTAATCAAGAAAATCGACAAGACCCTGCAACTGATCGAAGACGAAGAATACGGCTGGTGCGAATCCTGCGGCGTCGAAATCGGTATCCGTCGCCTGGAAGCCCGCCCAACCGCGGACCTCTGCGTAGACTGCAAGACCTTGGCTGAAATCAAGGAAAAACAGGTCGGCAAGTAATCCTTGCGAGCTGAACGAATGGGGCGTGCAAACGCCCCATTTTTGTTTCTGGCGTTTGCCGATTTTCCAGTAGTATCCGGCCCATGACAGCCTCTACCTATATCGGGCGTTTCGCCCCCACGCCCAGCGGCCATTTGCACTTTGGCTCCCTGGTCGCCGCCCTCGCCTCCTACCTTGATGCCCGCGCCAACGGCGGCCGCTGGCTGATGCGCATGGAAGACCTCGACCCACCCCGTGAAGAGCCCGGCGCCCAGGCGGCGATTCTGCACGCCCTGGAAAGCTACGGCTTTGAGTGGGACGGTGAACTGGTCCGACAAAGCGAGCGGCACGACGCCTACGCCAAAGTGCTGAACGACATGTTCAACCACGGCCTGGCCTACGCCTGTACCTGCTCGCGCAAGCAGTTGGAGCCCTACAACGGCATCTACCCGGGCCTGTGCCGCAACGCCGGGCACGAGCAGCAAGACGCCGCTATCCGCCTACGCGTGCCTGAGCTTGAGTACCACTTTACTGACCGCGTACAGGGCGAATTCCGACAACACCTGGGCCGCGATGTCGGCGACTTCATCATCCGTCGCCGCGATGGCCTCTACGCCTATCAGCTGGCCGTGGTCCTCGATGATGCCTGGCAAGGTGTCACCGATATCGTGCGCGGCGCCGACCTGCTGGACTCCACGCCGCGCCAGCTGTACCTGCAAGAACTGCTGGGCCTGCGCCAGCCGCGCTACCTGCACGTCCCGTTGATCGTCCAGCCAGACGGCAACAAGCTCGGCAAGTCCTACCGCTCGCCGCCGTTGACGCCTGACCAGGCCACGCCGTTGCTGCTAAGGGCCTTGCGCGCCCTCGGCCAGCAACCCGGCGCCGAGTTGCTGCACGCCAGCCCACGGGAGCTGCTGGATTGGGGCATCCAGCACTGGGATGCCACACTCATCCCGCGCACACTCACCCTGGCCGAAGCGCAATTGAACTGAAGGCGCTTGCAGCTTGCCAAGCATCCGTTACCATCGCCGCACGTTTTTACACAGAGGCCAACATGTACATCTATCGATTGGTCCTGCTGTTGGTCGTCGGGATCTACCTGTTTTCCCCCGCCATCATGGATTGGTGGATCGACGCCACGGGCGCCTGGTATCGCCCGTATCTGCTGTGGCTGATCCTGATCGTCGTGACTTTCATCCTGCAGAGCCAAAAAGATGCCGATGAGCTTTAGCCTCACCCAGATGCTGCTGGTCAGCGCCGCCTACCTGGCCGCGCTGTTCGGGGTGGCCTGGATCAGTGAGCGCGGAATGATTCCGCGGGCGATCATTCGCCATCCGTTGACCTACACCTTGTCCCTCGGCGTCTACGCCAGTGCCTGGGCGTTTTACGGCACGGTGGGCCTGGCCTATCAGTACGGCTATGGCTTTCTGTCCAGCTACCTCGGCGTGTCCGGCGCATTCCTGCTGGCACCGGTGTTGCTGTACCCGATCCTGAAAATCACCCGCACCTATCAGCTGTCGTCCCTGGCCGACCTGTTTGCCTTCCGCTTTCGCAGCACCTGGGCCGGCGCGCTGACCACCATTTTCATGTTGATCGGCGTGTTGCCGCTGCTGGCCCTGCAAATCCAGGCGGTGGCCGATTCCATCAGCATCCTCACCCGTGAACCGGTGCAACATCGCGTCGCCCTGGCCTTTTGTGCGCTCATCACCCTGTTCACGATCTTCTTCGGCTCGCGCCACATTGCTACCCGCGAGAAACACGAAGGCCTGGTGTTTGCGATTGCCTTCGAGTCGGTAATCAAGTTGATCGCCATCGGCGGCGTTGGCCTGTATGCGCTCTACGGCGTGTTCGATGGCCCGCAACAGTTGGAGCTGTGGCTGCTGCAAAACCAGACCGCCCTCGCCGCCTTGCACACGCCGTTGCAGGAAGGGCCGTGGCGCACGCTGTTGCTGGTGTTCTTCGCCTCGGCGATCGTGATGCCGCACATGTACCACATGACCTTCACCGAGAACCTCAACCCGCGCTCGCTGGTCAGCGCCAGCTGGGGCTTGCCGCTGTTCCTGCTGCTGATGAGCCTGGCGGTGCCGCTGATCCTGTGGGCGGGCCTGAAACTGGGGGCCACCACCAACCCCGAATACTTCACCCTCGGCATCGGCATTGCAGCCAACAGCCCGGCCTTGGCGATGCTGGCGTATGTCGGCGGCTTGTCGGCGGCCAGCGGGCTAATCATTGTCACCACGCTGGCGCTGTCGGGCATGGCGCTTAATCACCTGGTATTGCCGCTGTATCAGCCACCGGCTGAAGGCAATATCTACCGCTGGCTGAAGTGGACGCGCCGCGCGCTGATCGTCGCGATCATCATGGCGGGCTATGGTTTCTACCTGCTGCTGGGCGCCGGGCAGGACCTGGCCAACCTGGGCATCGTCGCGTTTGTTGCCACCTTGCAGTTCCTCCCTGGGGTGTTGTCGGTGCTGTACTGGCCGACCGCCAATCGCCGCGGTTTTATCGCCGGTTTGCTGGCGGGCATTCTGGTGTGGGTCGTGACCATGCTGCTGCCGCTGGTCGGCAATCTGCAGGGCTTCTACATCCCGCTGCTGAACATGATCTACGTGCTCGACGACACCAGCTGGCACATGGCGGCGATTGCGTCTCTGGCCGCCAACGTCCTGATGTTCACCCTGATCTCGCTGTTCACCAACGCCAGCCCGGAAGAAACCAGCGCCGCCGAAGCCTGCGCCGTAGACAACGTACGCCGCCCGCAACGCCGTGAGCTGCATGCGGCGTCGCCCCAGGAATTCGCCACGCAGCTGGCGAAACCCTTGGGCGCCAAGGCGGCGCAAAAAGAGGTCGAGCAGGCGCTGCGCGATCTCTACCTGCCGTTCGACGAACGCCGCCCGTATGCCCTGCGCCGCCTGCGTGATCGGATCGAGGCCAACCTCTCCGGTTTGATGGGGCCGAGTGTGTCCCAGGACATGGTGGAAACGTTCCTGCCCTACAAGGCCGGCGGCGAAAACTACGTCACCGAAGACATCCATTTCATCGAGAGCCGGCTGGAGGATTACCACTCGCGCCTCACCGGCCTAGCGGCCGAACTCGATGCCCTGCGCCGCTACCATCGCCAGACCTTGCAGGAACTGCCGATGGGCGTCTGCTCCCTGGCCAAGGATCAAGAGATCCTGATGTGGAACAAGGCCATGGAAGAACTCACCGGCATCGCCGCGCAGCGCGTGGTCGGCTCGCGCCTGAACACCCTGGGTGACCCGTGGAAAGAACTGTTGCAAGGTTTTATCAACCTGCCCGACGAACACTTGCACAAGCAGCATCTGGCCCTCGACGGCCAGACCCGCTGGTTGAACCTGCACAAAGCCGCCATCGACGAGCCCTTGGCACCAGGTAACAGCGGCCTGGTGCTGCTGGTGGAAGACCTGACTGAAACCCAGATGCTCGAAGACAAGCTGGTGCACTCCGAGCGCCTGGCCAGCATTGGTCGCCTGGCAGCGGGCGTGGCCCATGAGATTGGCAATCCGATCACCGGTATCGCCTGCCTGGCGCAAAACCTGCGGGAAGAGCGCGAAGAGGACGGCGAGATCACCGAAATCAGCGGGCAGATCCTTGAGCAGACCAAACGTGTTTCGCGCATCGTCCAGTCGCTGATGAGCTTCGCCCACGCGGGCGCCCATCAGAACCAGGACGAAGCCGTGTGCCTGGCCGAAGTGGCGCAGGATGCAATTGGGCTGCTGGCCCTGAACCGGCGCAATTTCGAAGTACAGTTTTTCAATTTGTGCGATCCCGACCACTGGGTCGACGGCGACTCACAACGCCTGGCCCAAGTGCTTATCAACCTGCTGTCCAACTCCCGCGACGCAACCCCGCCGGGCGGTGCGGTACGCGTCAAGACCGAGGCTTTCGAGCACACGGTGGACCTGATCGTCGAGGACGAAGGCAGCGGCATTCCACAGAACATCATGGACCGATTGTTCGAACCCTTCTTCACCACCAAGGACCCCGGTGAAGGTACCGGTCTGGGCCTTGCACTGGTCTATTCCATCGTTGAAGAGCATTATGGACAAATCACCATCGACAGCCCGGCTGACACCGAAAGCCAACGCGGCACCCGTATCCGGGTGACCTTGCCGCGTCATGTCGAAGCGACGTCCGCTGTGAACTGAGACCGTCGAGAGAATTGAATCAATGCCGCACATTTTGATCGTCGAAGACGAAACCATTATCCGCTCTGCCTTGCGTCGCCTGCTTGAACGTAATCAGTACCAGGTCAGCGAAGCTGGCTCGGTGCAGGAAGCCCAGGAGCGTTTCAGCATTCCCACGTTCGACCTGATTGTCAGCGACCTGCGCCTGCCGGGCGCACCGGGTACCGAACTGATAAAGCTTGGCCAGGGCACGCCGGTGCTGATAATGACCAGCTACGCCAGCCTGCGTTCGGCGGTGGACTCCATGAAGATGGGCGCGGTGGACTACATCGCCAAGCCTTTCGACCATGACGAAATGCTTCAGGCCGTGGCCCGCATCCTGCGTGACCGTCAGTCGGCCAGCAGCGCGCCGGCCGAACAACGCCCGGCGGGCAAAGCCGCCGACAAGCCGGGTGTGGATAACAGCAACGGCGAGATCGGCATCATCGGCTCCTGCCCGCCGATGCAGGACCTGTACAGCAAGATCCGCAAGGTGGCGCCCACCGACTCCAATGTATTGATCCAGGGCGAGTCGGGCACCGGTAAAGAGCTGGTGGCCCGCGCCCTGCACAACCTGTCCAAGCGTGCCAAGGCGCCGATGATCTCGGTGAACTGTGCGGCCATTCCCGAATCCCTGATCGAGTCCGAACTGTTCGGCCACGAGAAAGGCGCGTTTACCGGCGCCAGCGCCGGGCGTGCGGGCCTGGTGGAAGCGGCGGACGGCGGCACCTTGTTCCTCGATGAAATCGGCGAGTTGCCACTGGAAGCCCAGGCGCGCTTGCTGCGGGTACTGCAAGAAGGCGAGATCCGCCGCGTGGGCTCGGTGCAATCGCAAAAGGTCGACGTGCGCCTGATCGCGGCCACTCACCGCGACCTCAAGAGCCTGGCCAAGATCGGCCAGTTCCGTGAAGACTTGTATTACCGCCTGCACGTGATTGCCCTCAAGCTGCCGGCCCTGCGCGAGCGTGGCGCCGACGTCAACGAGATCGCCAACGCGTTCCTGCTGCGCCAGAGCGCACGCATCAACCGCACCGACCTCAAGTTTGCCCCGGACGCCGAGCAGGCGATCCGGCATTACTCGTGGCCAGGTAACGTGCGGGAACTGGAGAATGCGGTCGAGCGCGCGGTGATCCTGTCGGAGAGCCCGGAGATTTCGGCCGAGCTGCTGGGCATCGACATCGAACTCAGCGACCTGGACGACGACGATTTCATCGGCCTGGCCCCGCAACAGGGCGGTGGTAGCAATACCAGCCACGATCCGACGGAAGATTTGTCACTGGAAGATTACTTCCAGCACTTCGTCCTTGAGCACCAGGACCACATGACCGAGACCGAACTGGCGCGCAAACTCGGGGTAAGCCGCAAATGCCTGTGGGAACGCCGCCAGCGCCTGGGCATCCCACGGCGCAAGACCGGGGTCGCCAGCGAAAGTTGAGGGGGTGCCCCCACAGGTAACACCCTCAGATGTGAAAAAACTGTTACCGCTGATTTTTCACGTAACAAAAGCCGGGGCTTACGGTAACGAAGCCCCGGCTTTTTTTCGCCTGCCAAAACCTCAAAACCACCTTTGACCCCCGGTTTTGCTGGGCGGCGCAAAAGTTGGCACGCACCCTGCTATATGCTTAGTACAAAAACAATAACAAGCTTTGTACAAGACAATAAAAATAAGACGAATCGACTCACGCATAACAAAAACAACACGGCGGAGGCGCAGCTAACTGATTCTTTTGGAGAGGCGTTGCATTTGGGGCTTGCCCCGCAACCAGGCCGAGAACAACAAAAACTGCCCTAAGGCAGAGCCTGAACTGGTTGGATCGTAGATCAGCAACACAGCGACCAAAGCAATCCGTTTGCTCTTGACTCCCGATTGGGAGTGTCATGAAGGTGAAGCTTCATGGCGAGGGCGATCAACAAAAACAAAAAGCCCGCAACCCATAATAAAAATAGAGCACGCAACTACTTCTGGGGGAGCTTCGGCTCCCCTTGTAGTTTCCGGCATTTGACGTTTAAAGGCTTATGGCGCAATGCCTGTAGCTTGTTCCTACACCATCCCCTGACTAAATGCTAGAATCCTCGCCCATCATGCGGTCATTCTTCGTTATGGCCGAACATTCCTTCAAACAGTGCATCCCATGCTGAAGAAGTTGTTCCAGTCATTCCGTTCTCCCTTGCGTCGTACGCAACACATTCGCAGCACGCCTGAGGTGCTTAACAGCAACCAGCATTCGTTGCAGCGCGCCCAGTTCAGCCGTTATGCGGTGAACATCGTCGAGCGCCTGCAGAACGCCGGTTACCAGGCCTACCTGGTAGGTGGTTGCGTGCGCGACATGCTGCTCAATATCACGCCCAAGGACTTCGACGTCGCCACCAGCGCCACGCCTGAACAAGTGCGCGCCGAGTTCCGCAATGCGCGCATCATCGGCCGTCGCTTCAAGCTCGTGCATATTCACTTCGGTCGCGAGATCATCGAAGTCGCGACCTTCCGCGCCAATCACCCGCAAAACGATGAAGAGGAAGACACCAACCAGTCTTCCCGCAACGAAAGCGGGCGCATCTTGCGCGACAACGTCTATGGCAGCCTGGAAGAAGACGCGCAACGCCGCGACTTCACCATCAACGCCCTCTATTACGACCCGGTCAGCGAGCGCATCCTCGATTACGCCAACGGCGTGCACGACATTCGCAACAACCTGATCCGCCTGATCGGCGACCCGACGCAGCGCTACCAGGAAGACCCGGTGCGCATGCTGCGTGCGGTGCGGTTCGCCGCCAAGCTGAACTTCGGCATCGAGAAGCACACCGCCGCACCGATCCGCGAACTGGCCCCCATGCTGCGGGAAATCCCCTCGGCGCGCCTGTTCGAAGAAGTGCTCAAGCTGTTCCTCTCGGGCTACGCCGCAGACACCTTCGAGATGCTGGTCGACCTGCAACTGTTCGATCCGTTGTTCCCGGCCAGCGCCGAAGCACTGGAACAGAACCCGACCTACACCCACACCCTGATAAGCGAAGCCCTGATCAACACCGACCTGCGCATTAAGCAGAACAAACCGGTGACCCCGGCGTTCCTGTTTGCCGCCCTGCTGTGGCCGGCCCTGCCCAAACGCGTGCTGCGCCTGCAAGAGCGTGGCATGCCACCGATCCCGGCCATGCAAGAAGCCGCGCACGAGCTGATCGCCGAACAGTGCCAGCGCATCGCCATTCCGAAACGTTTCACCATGCCGATCCGCGAGATCTGGGACATGCAGGAGCGCCTGCCACGCCGCAGCGGCAAACGCGCCGACCTGTTGCTGGACAACCCGCGCTTCCGTGCCGGCTACGACTTCCTGCTGTTGCGCGAAAGCGCCGGCGAGCAGACCGACGGCCTGGGCGAATGGTGGACCGATTACCAGGACGCCAATGACAGCGAACGCCGCGACATGATTCGCGACCTCGGCAGCAAAGGCGACGGCGAAGGCCCGAAAAAGCGTCGCCGCAGCGGCACCAAGCGCAAACGCAGCGCCGCCGACACCTCAGGCGAGTAAGCGTGGAACGCATCTACATCGGCATGGGCAGCAACCTCGCCGCCCCCGAGCAGCAATTGCGCAGCGCCGTCGAGGCGCTGGCGCTGTTGCCAGGCACTACGGTTGCCGGCGTGTCTACGTTTTATCAGAGTGATTCCCTGCTCCCGGGCCAACCGCGCTACACCAATGCGGTGGCCGCCCTCGACAGCGACCTTGCGCCGCTGCAACTGCTGGACGCGCTGCAAGCCATCGAAAACGACCAGGGCCGCGAACGCCTTGAGCGTTGGGGCCCGCGTACGCTGGACCTGGATATCCTGCTGTTTGGCGATCGCCTGATCGACGAGCAACGGCTGAAGGTGCCGCATTATCAGATGCATTTGCGGGCGTTTGTGCTCTATCCGCTGGCCGAGTTGATGCCCGAAAACTTCCAGTTGCCTGACGGCCAACGCCTCAGCGACTTGCTGGCAGCTTGCCCGTTTGTCGGCCTGGAACGTCTGACTCAAGACTGACTCGGTCACTGTGGGAGCTGGCTTGCCTGCGATAGCGGTGGGTCAGCTACACAGACTTGGCTGAC